>JAAYTK010000083.1 GCA_012523775.1 Clostridiales bacterium
AACAAACCACAGTCTTTTTCCACCTAAATTAAACCTTGATTAAAACCGGATTATAATTTTACACACCCTGTTGTATATTCTAACCGTTGATGTATAATTAATATAATTTCAATTGTATTAAGGTGTGAGTTGTTATGAATGAGAAAATTTCACGTTTAGAAGAGCTTAGAGAAAAAACAGTTAAGCATATGCTAATTATTCTTAGTATATCCGGCTTACTTGCTTTATCAATTGCATTTGTAGTAACTGCTCGTTCATATATAATGCCTCTGGGATTTTTCCTATTATTCTTTATAGGGTTCATTACCTTTATAATACTGGCCTATACTACAGGTTGTTTTAAGAAGCTTAAAGAATTTAAGACCCAGTATAAGAAAATCTTTGTCGAAGTTCCTTTTCAGCAGGCTTTTGGTCAGGTGTTCTGCGATTTTGACAATGGAATCAGCCAAGACATTATTAGTCAGACGAAATTGATAATGATGGGTAACAGATATTACACCAACGATTATATTAGAGGTTCTTATAAAAATGTGGGCTTTGAACGGGCTGATATAAAGATTCAACGCCATACCTCAAACGGTAAAAGTTCCAGTACGGTAACCTATTTTAACGGTCGTTGGCTTATATTAGAATTTAATAAAAAATTCCATTTTGACTTGCAGATTATAGGAAAGGGTTTTTATTATTCACAAAAAAACCATTCCTTCTTAATAAGCGAGAAGCATCGCAGATACAAAATAGAGATGGAAGATATACGCTTTAATCAGCTTTTTAATGTATATGCTCAGAATGAACATGAGGCGTTCTATATATTGACACCGCAGTTTATGGATGCTCTTAAGGATATGTATAATACTATGGACGGAGATTTTATGCTCGGCTTTATAGATAACAAGCTGCATGTGGCAATACATACTAGGAAGGATGCTATGGAGCCCTCATTATTTAAAAGCGTAAAGGACCCTAATCTCGGAGATGTTAAGCGAGAAATCAATACTATTATCCATATTATAGACGAATTAAATTTGGATAGAGATATATATAAGTAAAAGGCGTAATATATTACAAAGTATAATTATAGAGGAGGATTGTCATGCCATTAGTATTTGCGCTACCCATAATATTACTATTTATAATTTTTGTTTGGTACATTTCTACCATGAACAGCCTGAGGCGTACAGAAGTTAAGATTGATGAAGCCCTGTCTTCTATAGATGTGGCTTTGACAAAAAGATTTGATGTTCTCACCAAGATGCTTGATATTTGTAAGAACTATATCAAATATGAGAAGGAAACCATCTTAGAAACCATTAAGTTACGGACGGGTATGAGCATGGAGGACAGAAAGACAGCTAATACCGATCTTGATAAGGCAAATAACTTCATTAATGCCGTTGCTGAGAATTATCCTGAGTTAAAATCCAGTGAGAACTTCAGACAACTGCAGGTATCCGTAATGGAAGTTGAAGAGCATCTTCAAGCCGCACGCCGCCTTTACAACAGCAACGTATCTCAGCTTAACCAAAGGATTGTATCCTTTCCCAGCAGTATAGTCGCAAGAAGCATAGGCTTATCATCAAGACCGTTTTTCGAGGTGGAGGATAATAAGAAGCAGGACGTTGATATGAGTTTTTAATATAAGATTTCAGAAGCCATAAACGTAATAGGCTATTACAATACTATTTTGTGATAGCCTCTTTTATATTATGCTTACATTTTCATATATAGTGTGGTAAACTATTCATACTTATATTTTATTTAAGTAATAGCATATAAATGTTTCGGAGGCGGTATGAAAAACACATATAGACAGCTAACTATAAAGTACGCATTTCTGCAAAGTACATATTGGATAAGTCAGTGCATAATATATAGCTTTGCAGCAGTATTTCTACAATATAAAAATTTTAACAATACCCAGATTGGTATTGTTCTTTCTTTATCCGCAATTTTATCTATAGTGCTACAGCCTGCTATCTCTGCATTTGCAGATAAATCAAAGAAAAAGACTGTACGCTATATAATATTGACTATACTGTTAATTGTGTTCGGTATTACCGTTATTTTTAATATTTGGAATAATTCATTTATAATAATTGCATCCATTTTTGTCATAATTAATGCTCTTCAAATTACACTAATTCCATTGTTAAACTCCATAGCACTGGAATTTCTGAATAATGGTTATCCCTTTAATTTTGGTTTAGCCAGAGGAACGGCCTCTATTGCTTTTGCATTTACCTCATATCTGCTGGGCCATGCCGTAAACAGATTTAGTCCGAGTATTATTCTGCCATTATTTCTAATCAGCTATGTGCTTTTATTTATTGCAGCCTATATCTTTAGAGTTAAAACTCCTATGAATACGCTTGGCGGAAATGAGGATAGGGTTATACATCCTCCGGCAAGTGTATTGGGGTTTTTTATTAAGTACAAGCGGTTTTCATTCTTACTGATTGGTATTACCATGGTGTTCTATTCTCATAGCTTAATAAATACCTTTTTGATCAATATTATTGAGAACGCAGGCGGCGACAGTGCTGATATGGGTCTATCACTTACTATTGCCGCAGCCCTGGAGCTGCCTATGATGGCGGCATTTACCCTTTTGGTTAAGAAGGTAAAATGCAGTACCTTAATTAAGATATCGGGGTTTTTCTTTTTTATAAAATCAGCCACAATCTGGCTTGCACCAAACGTAATGGCTGTTCATTTCTCGCAGGGTTTTCAGATGCTGTCTTTTGCAATGTTTACTCCCGCGTCCGTATATTATGTAAACTCAATTATTAACGAAGAGGATAAGAATAAAGGTCAGGCAATACTGGGAGCCGCAACCATTGGAGTAGCAGGAACCATTGCTAATATCTCTGGTGGTAAGCTGTTGGATATAAGCGGTGTATCTGATATGATGATGCTCGGTACCTTGGTGGCTCTTGTTGGCTTTGCCATAATTTTATTTTCTACGGAAAAATCACATTAAGAGCAACTTCATGATAAATTCTATGTTCATAATCATGCTGTATCTTAATATAATGTAGCAATACTACTATTAGGGTGCAGGCATGAAGAAGATAGTTTATAAATTGGTGGCTGTCAGTGTAATTGTACTGCTACTGCCATTTGTTCTTACGCTTATATTTACGAAAAATAAAAAAGTCCATAATTCTTTGGAATCAATGGATTATATAATATATTACGAGAAGGACGGCAATAGGCAAAAGCTTGATTTCGATCAGTATCTGATTGGTATTGTGGCTGCCAATATGCCGGCAGGTTACCATATAGAAGCTCTTAAGGCTCAAGCCGTCATATCCCGTACATATGCTCTTTATAATATATCCATGTTATCAAAGGACAACCCAAGTCGAAAAGAATATACTACCGCAGAACTTGGATTATCTTATATTAGTCTGGACGAGATGGAGCAATATTGGGGAAGTGAAAATTATGTGAATTACTTTACTAAGCTTGAGAACTGTGTCTATAGTACAAAGGACGAAATACTATTATATGATAACGATCTGATACTCCCTGTGTTTTTTGGCACAGGAACAGGGCATACAAGAAGTGCAAAGGATGCCTGGGGTGTCGATATTCCATATTTAAAAAGCGTGTCTAGTAAGCAGGATGTTACCTCTATTCATTATCTTAGAATTACAGAACATGATCCCGGTCTATTAATAGGAATATTAAAACAGGTATATCCCTCTCTGGAATTAACTGAGGAGTCCTTCTTTAAGAGCATCAGTATAACAGAAAGGGATAGTATCGGCTATGTAACAGAAGTAGCCATTGATAATATAACAATATCGGGTGAGGAGTTTGCCAATATCCTTGGGTTAAATTCCAACCATTTTTATATCGAAGACTATGAGGGCAAGGCTCGAATAATCTGTACCGGAGTAGGGCATGGGGTAGGTCTTAGTCAATATGGCGCCAATGCCATGGCAGAAGAAGGCTATCCCTATAACGAAATTCTTCTTCATTATTATACCGATGTAAGGTTAATAAATCTTAATAATTAGCACTGTGGCTGTATCTCCTAACCAGGAATAAGAATTCCTCAATATGTAGCTTAAGCTTCTTGGTCTCATTCTCATGCTCAGTCATTAATCCCCTATAAAAGGTATCAACCCTATCAAGCTGCATATCCGTGACTGGTATATCCCCATAACGGTATGCCATAAATACATTTACCACATCCGTAAACACTATATCATTATACTGATATCTGTCCTTAATCCTTTCGGCCAGTGACAGTAAGGTGTCCTGAGCTCCCAAAACAAAACCATTATATCTTAGCAAAAATAGAATCCGCAGGAATAACAGATACATTTTATTGTTATTATCATACCTTTCAAATTCCTTATGATATTTACGTCGCAATATAAGGTAGTAGGATATTATTATAGTCAGCACTATGATTATTGTAGCCAGGAAAATCAATACGAGTAATAATAAATCATCCTTTTTGTCATTCCTGTAAGATTTCTCATAATCAATGTCTGGTACCTCATATATCGGAGGTGCTATTTCCATCCTGTTATAAGAGCTGCTACGACCATTATCCTCATATTTTCTCTTTGGAGCCCACATGGTATATCTTTCTTCATGCATGGAGGGTGTGGCTTCAAAAGGAATCCAACCCACTCCGTCAAAATAAGCTTCTGTCCAGGCATGAGCATTACTGTTCCTTACCAGGAAACCTATATCATCCATATCTCCATAATTGACTACATAGCCCTCCACATAACGGGTTGGAATTCCTATGCACCGTCCCAGTACAGCCAATGCTGTTGCGAATGAGGTACAATACCCCTTCTTATTATCAAACAGGAAATAGTCAACAAAGTCCCTGCCCTCCGGCACCCTACCCGGCTCATAGCTATATTCGAATTCCAGAAGGTATTCTTCCAATGCCTTTAATTTATCATATCTGGTATCATGATTTTTAGTTATTTCAATAGCCAAATCCTTTACTCTCTCGGGTAAGTCCGGTGGTAAGTATGTATAACAATCATAGATAACCTTAGCCCGTTCCCTAAAAAGCTCATAGAAATCCTCTCTGTTTAGGACAAAATTTTCTTTGTCTCTTACGAACATCTCGTCCTCCATAAAGGAGATTCTTTCACGGTCTATCTCCCTGTTTACATTATATGAAAAATCGTCCGCCATTCTGAGCATATTCTGAAATTCCGGACCTTGCAGATTCAATTCAAAAAACGAAAGATTATACGCGGTCTTCTCCCCCTTAGGCTTTTGAAACGTCATTCCCGCATACTCCATATCCAAATAATACGCATGATTATCAAACTGGAACCATTTTATCTTAGAAGGATAAAAGAACGTCTTTGTCTTAATATTATTGTATATGACCTTTATAGATTTGGTTTCAGCGAATCTATTATCATTAAATACCTGGGGATCCAGTCTCGACAAGCCATATAGCAGCTCCGCATAATCCATCTGATATTCCTGCTCATCAGGCAGATAATCCTCTTTACTCTTTTCCCAACTGTAGCCCGTATAGGTATCATTTACCGAACCGGTCAGGTATATGGGGGACAGGCCTCTTCTGCCGGTAATCTTAAGTGCCACCTTCTGACTGTTTACCAAATCCTTATTATCAAGGCTCCCCTCCTCCGAGTATCCGCTAAGAGAAATTGAAAAAATCCCCGCGCCATCGCTCATAAAGAACTCCCATTGTGTCATAAGTTTTTCAATTCTGTCCTTTATATTAAAATAAATATTCTTAACTCCTGTCCATTGTATGGGCTCGCTTTTTGATGGGAGTCCTGCTGCTATAAATGCCAGCAATATGCATACGGGAATTAAATAAAATACACTTTCTTTTTTATCTTTAATTCCGGTTCTCTTACTATATAATAAGCCGCTAAGCTCAATAAGAATATTTAGAATATAGAAAATACATATGCCTACTACAATCTTGCTCATATGTATATGGGCTACACTTAATATCACAAACAAAAGGACAATTACCGCTCCAAGCAATATTCTATACAGCAGTTTTCTTATGATAAAGAAAAAGAGAATACTTCCTAATATGGACACGACTGCAAGGACCATATGTGCAGGAAATACTTCATACATATCATCCGTACGGTTATACTTTATAACCCAATCTACAATATCAGTTACCACTTTAATCGGATTCGTACTGCTTATTAATAATATTAGTACCCCAACAACCAGCAAACCTAAAAGTACAAGATAGCTGATTGTGTTTTTCTTATACTTATCAAGCAAAAACAGTAATACGGCAGGTACTAAACTATATAAAACACAGATCAATACATGCACCTTAAGTACAAAATGCTCGTTAATCCAAAATATAAGTGCGAGTGTTAATATCATTCCCAACAGAGAATGATAGATCTTATAGCCTTTTCTACTGTCTTGTTGCATGTGCTTCCCCCCAATACAGGACACTAATATTCTCCGGTTAAAACATCTTCAATCTCATCTTTTGGCATAATCTGATGTATGTCTGCTCCGGCTCTTTTCATATCCTCAATCATTTTCTTTGTATCTTCGGATATATCATCGCTGATAAATAATATGCATAGACGATTACCCCCTGATAACACCTTAAGCGAGCTAAGGTACAACTCCTTAGTAAGCTTTGCCGTGGCAACCACATAAAAAATTCCGTCATCTCCTCTTTGAAGACGTCTTGTCATCAGTTCAGCAACGGAAGTTTTGGAATTAAATTTTATATTTACACAGGTTTTATAAAAGGCATTAAAATCTCCCTTTGAATATATGGATATGTTCCTTATTCCATCCATATCATAAATTATATGGGAAGACGTTTTCCTTATTGCATAATAATTGGCAATGGCCAGTATACTCTCAATAATTTTATCCTCTGCGATTACTACCCTCAGATCATCCTCCGTTATCTTTGAAAGATCCATAAAGAGCACTACCTCAGCCTTTGGCTTTTGATAATATTTTCTACTTAGCAGCTCACCGGCCTTTGCAGACGCCTTCCAATGAATCCTCTTTTTATTATCGCCAGGATTATATTTGCGTACCTCGGTATCCAGCTCCTCCTCTGTGGCATTGGTAAAAAATACCGGATTCTTAGGGTCGATTAATGAGGGTGCAATACCAAGTTGATCCACATTTATTATTCTGGGTAATACTAATACCTTAAGCTTGGTGGCGATTGGATATGTAATGGAAAAAAGATATAAAAAATCAGTAACCTCTATTGTATTTACACCTACGGCATACTCCCCACGATAATTACAGCGAAGCTTTGTATCCATACGCTCGGTATCGCTTGGGAGCAACGAATATTCCATGCTTTCTGTGGTTCTTCTAATGGTGGATTTGTCATAGAGAAAATTGACCTTAACATTACGAAATGCAATATAATCCTCGTTAGCTATCATAAAGGAGTAGTTGTTCCAGTCTCCTTTTACTACCACATAATTATCCATTGACTGATATATTTTAAATCTTATATATACATACAGCGTATACAGAAAGGATATTATCGGTAAAAAAATTGCCAGATAAAAAAGCGCATAGGAAATATTGCCTCCGAAATAAGAGGCAAATACTCCACTCCCTATTATAAACATAATGCATAATAAACGATTTATTTTCATGTTGTCCTGCCCTTTTTTATTTTGCTTTATTGAGGATCGGTACGGGAATTTTTGATAAAATATCCTTTATTATCTTATGAATTTTCGTCTGTGCAAGCTTTGCCTCAGGAGACAGTATAATTCGATGGGCTATAACAGGCACAGCAAGATTAATGATATCATCGGGAATACAATATGTCCTTCCCTCAAGATACGCCTTTGCCTGAGAGGCACGAATCAAAGCAAGTGTAGCTCTGGGACTGGCTCCAAGGGATATATTGCTGTCATTTCTTGTTTCCTGAACAAACTTTGTTATGTAGTTGACTAAATCCCTATCCACCTTAACGGCTGTGACCTCTTCCTGCATCTTTGATATTGTATCGCCATCAACAACAGGTTCCAGCTTGCCCTCGAAGTGCTTATTCAGAAATTTATCTGCCATTTTCTGCTCGTCGGTAGCCGAAGGATAACCGATTGATATTTTCAGCATGAATCTATCTAGTTGAGCCTCAGGAAGATTATAAGTCCCAAGATAATCTATAGGATTCTGAGTTGCTATAACCATAAAAGGTCTAGGTAGCGGATATGTAGCGCTGTCAACAGTCACCTGCTTTTCCTCCATGGCTTCCAAAAGACTGGCCTGGGTCTTAGGTGAGGTACGGTTAATTTCATCAGCGAGTACTATATTTGTCATAATCGCACCCTTGGAATACTCGAATTTTCCTGACTGCATATTATAGACGGACAAGCCCGTTACATCACTGGGCAGAGTGTCCGGTGTGAATTGAATTCTCGTAAATCCACAGTCTATAGTCTGTGCCAATGCTTTTGCCAGTGTAGTCTTGCCGACTCCCGGCACATCCTCCAATAACAGATGTCCTCCTGCGAGCAGCGTAATCAGTGTATATTCGATTACTTCCCGCTTCCCAACTATTAAATGCTCTATGTTATTTATCATTCTGTCAATTTTGCCCTGATACTCCATTAAACAATCCTCCCCATAAGTTTTTTGTACCCTCTGTTTCATTATAGGTTACTAAAAAACACCTATCAAGGAATTAATTACATTAAATATACTGATAATTACATTTATTCTTTAATCTGACTCTGATATATATGTGTAATTATCGTCTCCATTGGCATTTCCTTGATGGATATGTCGGAAAAAGAACATTGCTGCGACAGCTTTGCCATAAATTCATTTATGGTAATTATATCGAGGTCCACGCTTACTGTAAGGTTTACCGACTGTCTTTCAATAATACTGGCTCCGGGAATATCGATATTCTCAACCGCCTCCTGAAGAATAAGCTGTACGATTTTCTTTGCCCCCAGAACCTTTCTGAGATTTTCTATAGAGTCATCAAATACCTTTACTCCCTTATTAATAATTACAACATTTCTTGCCAATTCCTCAACATCCTCCAAGTCATGGGTTGTAAGAATAAAGGTTGTGCCCCTCCTATTCATTTCGTGTATAAAATCTCTGATACTGTTCTTTGCAATAATATCAAGCCCAATCGTAGGTTCATCAAGAAACACCACCTTGGGATGATGAAGCATGGCCATAATGAACTCGCATTTCATTCTCTCCCCAAGAGAAAGAACTCTGGTTGGCCTTGTAATAAAATCCTCTACCATGAACAGCTTGGACATAAGACTTAACCGCTCATCATAATCCTTATCGGAAATACCATATATGGCTTTGTTCATGCGAAAGCTGTCAACAGGCGGTATGTCCCATATAAGCTGCGATTTCTGACCAAAAACCGCACCTATCTGATGCACATAAGCCTTTCTGTTCTTCGTCGGATTATAACCCATAACATCAATGCTTCCGCTGGTTGGATACAGGGTGCCCGTAAGCATCTTTATGGTTGTTGATTTGCCCGCTCCGTTAGGCCCAAGTATTCCTATGATATCTCCTTCCTTTACATTAAAAGACACATCATTAACGGCTATAACCGGAACCTTCTTTCTGAAAAATAAAGCCTTTAGACTTTCCTTGAATCCACTGCCCCGCTTATATGTAGTATACCTTTTCGTTAGACTTTTTACTGTGATTATATTCTCCATAATTTCTCCTAACCTCCGACACCTTGATAAAGTCGTATCATATATCTGTATAAGTAAATACCAAATAAAAGAAACAGAAAACACGGTAGTATAACAACAAATACCTCCCAATTACATCTCCCCAGTAATGCTGCCGCCGGATAGTAGGCTATCATGGCAACAGGAATGAGAATAGAGGTGGCGAAGACAACCGATTTCGGGAAAATACTCTGTGGGTATTTTCCAAAGCTTCTTATACTGCCGAATATTTCCGGTATACGGGAATTTCCTATCCATTTAAACGATATGGCGGCCATAATAAGCGCGATACCCAACATAACTAACACCCCAATGATAAAAAGGGCTATAAATTGAAGCCACATAAGTATTGAAGGTGCGGATATATTGAATAATGCCACCATAAAAATAGTCAGTCCACCGATAAACAGGCCTATTCCCTCAAAGGAAAAGGTCCTAGCCATTAATATGAACATAGTATCAATCGGCAAAATTAATACCATTTCCATATTGCCGTTTCTGACCATGTCCATAGTTACCCACATAACCCCATGAAAGGTCATATCCGCTATTGCCGTAGACATCGTAAAGATTGATTGAATTAGCAGCACCTCATAGACTGTCCAACCCTTAAAACCTGCACCTGAACCGTATATCAGCACAGTTATAAGCGGAAATATTATATCCCCCAGAAGCATAATCGTACAGTTTAGCAAAAAATTTAGGCGATAGGTGGATGCAGATGCAAATGCCACTTTTACGCATTCTCTGTATACGGTCAAATATCGTTTTATTCTAAATCTCTTATGACTTCTTATTTTTATTACTTCTTTACCTTTATTCTTATTACTCATATTCTTATGCTCCCACCCCATTGAATCTTCTCATAGACGCCCGGTATATTACCTCACTTAACAATATGGTTATACAAACCGCCAGGCCCTGAATGCCTACTATTACCGGAATGTCCATCCGTATCCCTGCCAATGCAAAATCCCCCGTAAAAACCATAACAGGCACATATGACATGTAGGGGAACGGAAGGAAGAAAAGAATTTTCTGCAATGTCTGAGGAAAAAACACTAAGGGTATGAAAATACCCGAAAACACTCCGGACAGGAGATCAAATACCCTACGTATTCCGGATGACTGCGTAAACCAGAATGCTGTCATACCAAGAATATAATGTATATAAAAATTCATCAAAAAAGCAAGCATCACCGATAATATCGTCCATCCGATATATTTTGGTACCAGTGAAACTCTGAAAAGAACCGTAAAAATAATATAACAAGGGATAAACTCGAATATTAGCCCAAGAACTCTATGACCCACCTTCTGAGAAAATGCGAAAAACCTATGATGAATCGGTCTTAGGGCAAAGGTCAAAAACTTCCCTGTCCGAACAAGCATCTGAAGATTCCAATCGGCAAAATCCATGGTTAAATATCCGATTAGGGTCGATGCACCGAAGTATGTGATTATCTGTGCTAAGTCCATACCGTTTATCTGGGTTTTTCCTCCGTAGGCGGCACTCCATATAAAATACTGAACGATAAAATAAATCGGACCCACCCATATAGAAACCATTGAGTGGGTACGGTAAGCACTCCACTCCTTATAGGTAACCACTGCGACTGCTCTCAAAATATTAAGATTTTTCCTGATAGTATTCATATCCATCTCCGTGTCGGTACCGTATATTTGTTTTGGCATATTATACCATACGCATCCATATATTTCAAACATTTGTTTGTGTGGCTGATATATAAAATATATTTGCAAAAACCATGTAACTGGTCTAAAATGTACACTGAGTAAGTATAAAAGACAGAACATATAATTTATAGAAAGGATGTAACTCCATGACATATAAGACATCAGGGGTGTGTAGCACCGAAATCGAGCTGGACATAGAGGAAAAAAGCGAAATCATCAGATCTGTAAGATTTAAGAATGGCTGTGCGGGAAACGCCTCAGGCCTATCCCGCCTGCTGGTTGGTATGAAGGTGGACGACGTTATCAAAAGACTTGAGGGAACCACCTGTGGAAACAAATCCACTTCATGTCCGGATCAGCTGTCTAAGGCCTTAAAGAAATGGAGGTCTTCAAAATGAAGCGTATCGTTTTAACCGGTGGCGGTACCGCAGGACATGTTACCCCATTAATAGCACTACTGCCCGCACTTACTAAAGAAAAATATGACATTCATTATATAGGCTCATATGCGGGTATCGAACGTAAGCTTATTGAAGAATATAATATTCCTTATTACGGCATATCATCAGGTAAACTTCGTAGATATCTTGATTTAAAGAATATTACCGATCCCTTTAGGGTTATAAAGGGTTATTATGAGGCCAAAAGGATTTTAAAGAAGCTTAAACCGAATATACTCTTTTCTAAGGGTGGCTTCGTATCGGTACCTGTAGTTCTTGCGGCAAAAAAATGCCGTATTCCCGTAATTATTCATGAATCCGATATGACTCCCGGTCTGGCAAATAAGATAGCTATACCAGCTGCCAAAAAGGTCTGTGCCAACTTTCCTGAGACCATGGCACACCTACCACCGGAGAAGGCAGTACTTACAGGTACACCCATACGTGAAGAACTGTTTTCAGGCAATAAAATAAAAGGCTTGGATTTTTGTGATTTCACGGCCAATAAGCCTGTGTTAATGATAATCGGAGGCAGCACCGGGTCAAGAACAATTAATGATGTGGTAAGAGGCTTACTCCCCACCTTATTACGGGATTATCAGGTCATTCATCTATGCGGTAAGGGTAATTTGGACCCGAAACTTTCAAATACGAAGGGATATGTGCAGTTTGAATATATCAAGAAAGAATTAAGCGATTTATTCGCCGCATCCACCCTCGTTATATCAAGGGCAGGAGCAAATGCAATCTGCGAGATTCTTGCTCTTAGAATTCCGAACATATTAATTCCTCTCGGATTAAATGCAAGTCGAGGAGATCAAATCTTAAATGCAGAATCCTTTGAGAATCAAGGCTTCTCTTATGTAATTAAAGAAGAGGACTTCACTGTCAGTAGCCTTTTAGAGGCAATCAACACTGTTATGGAGAACCGACATAAATATATTGAGGCCATGAATAAGAGTGAATTAAACAATTCTATAGACACAATTATGAAGCTAATAAAAAAGACTCAATTATAAACTTAAGCTTCTGTTATCCGATTATTCAGTTTTGGATAATCGGATAACAGAAGCTCTTTCTCTTATATATTGCTTGAAATCCTTTTGGCCAACTCCATGGCCTCACCATTCTTATATTCACCCGGCACCCACTTCAGCTTAACGCTGTCTCCCTTATATCTTGGAATCAGGTGAAAATGGATATGGAACACGCTTTGTCCGGCATCTTCTCCATTATTTTGCAGAAGATTTAATCCGTCACAGTTTAGCTCCTTCTTCATAGCCTTTGCCACCTTTTTAGCGACTACAAGCACTTTCTTTGCAACCTCATCGTCTATTTCATAAAGATTTTCAAAGTGCTTCTTGGTAAGAATAATTGCATGTCCCCTCGAGGCTGGGGAAATGTCCATAATAACTTTAAAATCTTCATCCTCATAAAGAACAGAGGAGGGGATATCTCCCGATATAATTTTACAGAAAATACAGTTACTCATTCTATACCTCCTTCTCTATAATTTTAATTGCACTTTTTACCATTATTTGTTAATATCGTCTTAGTATTATTAATCAAGTATATATGATATGTTTTATATCAGAAAGGAGTTCAGATGTATCAGGATTTTAGCTCTAATACTGATGATGCAATCCAAAGAATAATAAATGAAAACAATCGGACAACATCCTCTCTCTTACATGAACTCGGGAACCACTTATCTCTTATTAAGGGAACACTTCAATACATAGAGATAAAGTATCCCCAGTCCAGAGAATATAAGTATTGGAGCCAGTTGTTTGAACTGATTCAGGATATGGAGAATATGATGACCGATGCCTCTTTATTGAACAAGAATTCTACCCTGAATATTAATAAAGCTAATCTATTACAAATAATTAAAGGCATTGTCGATAATTATATGCCCCAGGCCAATAATGAACAAAAACTTTTGTCAATTAAAGCCTCCTCCGATTGTGAATCCGCACTCTCGTCATATCCCTGCGATTCAGACAAAATAAAGCATGCCATGTCAAATCTTATTAAGAATGCCCTTGAAGCCACTTCACCCGGTGATTTCATAGAAATCATGCTAGACCTAACCTCAAAGGACACGGACACCATGCTGTCAATACAGATACGCAATAATGGTCTTCCTATACCGGAAGATGATATTGAATCTATCTTCCTTCCCTTTGTGACTCGTAAAAAGGGAGGATCCGGTATCGGTCTTCCCTTGGTAAAACGAATTATTGAAGGTCACCACGGAAGCATACAGGTATCCTCCTGTGAAGCACTGACCACATTTACTGTACTGCTGCCTCTTCCAAAGAACTGATAAAGTCCGGCTTCGGCAGCATTATAATATATTAAATTGAAACACCTGATCAAAGGTACGAAGTGTTTTAAAATTCCCCTTTGCGGTTAACTCCCCTGACATAAATGCTCCTTGGAAGGTGATTCGTCCAAGTACCAGTTTATTCATAATATCTCTGGTGGTTTTCGCAATAACATCCGCATCTGCTTTTTCACCATAATAACACTTAAGATGACTCTCTTGAATTTCAACGACTAAGGTTTTGTTAGTGTCTGATAAATGTATCGAGTAAGATGCTGAAAAATCCTCGAGGGGATGGAAATTCTCTCTAAGATTGCGAATAAACTCCTGACCGCCATCACTTTCTCCGCTGTCCAGCATTTCCTTATATAGCTGAGTCAACTCCTCAATATCCTCTTTTTGCTTCTTTACATAAGTATCATCCGAAACATACATTGACAACTGCTCACTCTCCTGAGGTGTCAATACTATTGAACTGCTCTTTAGGAGGTTCTGTCTGATAACCATATTGCTGGCAGGAAGCATTCTTCGTTTCTGATTTATGACTCGATAGTAAGACTCCGCTTTCTTTTCGATTAATTTGGCATATTCCGTATTTGTTTCAAACTCAATATGGTCTTCTACATAGGCTGATAAGCCACTATAGGGTATTCCTCCAAGCATTTCCCAGGCTTGTGTAAGTACAAGCTGTGCTTCTCTCTCCCCATATGTGGTTGCCGTAACGACCGGCATCATATAAAGCTTTTCCAGCTTTTCCTTATCAGCATATAGCCAGCAGGCATCTAAAAACTGCTGCATGTAGCCACCGATACCCATCCACTCGACGGTGGTTGCCAATATAATACCGTCAGCCTCCTTTAATGTCTTAGGAAGCATGGCAATGGTATTCTTTTCTTCGTAAAGATTAAATCGGTTAACCTTTACTCTCAGCTCCTCAAACACCTCGGTCAGCTTTGTGATTACATATAATGTTGAATCCTCGATTAATCCCCTACCACCATAATAGATATTGATTCTCATAAATCAACTCTCCTCCTGTCCTCCTTGGTACATTTTGGCCTTTTCTTCTTTAAGGGCTTTTGGCTTCCTGTATAGAATTATAGCCAGAATAACTCCCCCAATAAAACCGCCAATGTGGGCAACATTATCTATACTGGCATTGGCTATTCCGCCGTAAAGGCTGAATATTGTAAACAATATTATCTGCCTGCTGCTTATGTCCTCTAGACGTCCTTTATTTACCAATAATATATATCCCATCGCCCCCACTATGCCAAAGATAGCGCCGGAGGCTCCAACGGACAGCACCAGTCTGTCTTTTATCATATTATATCCGATTGATGAAATACCTGCAATAATTCCGGAACCAAAATAAATAATAAGATATTTGATTTTTCCTGCTGCCCGTTCCAGATTGTCACCTACAAAAAACAATACAACCATGTTGTTAATCAAATGCTCAAAATCCAAATGCAGAAACATCGAGGTCAGTATTCTATAATATTGCTTTTGCTCTTTAACAAGATACCAAGACAGTGCTCCTCTTTGAAGTGCATAACCCTCTTCTCCAAATAATGATGTATGATGAGCAAGCAGGTATATTATAATATTGGCCACAATAAAAATAGTGTTAATCAATGATACCCATTGAATCCTATGAGTCTGTGACCCGTAGGCTTTACTATATTGATCGAGTCCTGTGGTGTAAACATCACTATGAATAATATCCTCGATTAAAGGAATCAGCTTGGTGAAATAAGGTGATTCATCCTCATATATAATTAGTCGTCTATTGGTCAGGTCAATAATAAAATGATCGTCCTGCTCCAGATAAAACCTTCTTGCCCTATCGGGTCTGCCTGTAAGTATTAATCCCAGCAGTCTAATATCAGAAAAACCACTTTGCTGAAAGCGATTCTTTATATTGTCTATTATCATCCTATATTCCTCGGGTGATATCTCCGTTCCCGATATTAAGCGAAGAGTCAGGATAATCTGTGTTCCCATATAGTCTGACAGATAGAACATATCTACTGCATTAATATTAATTTCCAGCCGCTTATAATCCATGGCAAGCAATTGGATTGCTATAGCGTCTTCTATTCTCATATATCTTATCCTATTCTAATATATTATGAATCCTCATGTTTCGTATCAGGTCTCTATACTTATAATATCATATTAATCCTCTGCCCAAGAAAAAGAACGCCCGATAGCCTTGTGCCATCCCTTTATCAGCTTCTCCCTTTTATCCTTATCCATATTAGGTTTAAAGATCTCGGATATAGCCCAGTTTTTCTTGATTTCTTCCTTGCTCCGCCAAAAGCCCACCGAAAGACCCGCCAGATATGCCGCCCCTAAAGCGGTTGTCTCAATACAATCAGGCTTTAGAACCTGTGTATCCAGAATATCTGCCTGAAACTGCATAAGAAAACTGTTGGCACAGGCTCCTCCGTCCACTCTAAGGGATTTTAGACTTTCCTGCATATCATTTTCCATGGCCTTTAAAACATCATATGTCTGATAGGCTATTGATTCCAATGTGGCTCGAATAATATGTTCTCGATTACAGCCCCTGGTAATCCCTATAATAGCACCTCTGGCATACTGGTCCCAATATGGAGCTCCCAATCCGGTAAATGCGGGAATAACATATATTCCGTTAGAATCCTCCACCTCACGGGCATATTTCTCACTTTCGGCAGCGGTGCGAATTAATCTTAGTTCATCTCTAAGCCATTGAACGGCGGCTCCGGCCACAAATACACTTCCCTCCAGTGCATATACTGCTTTGTTATCCGAGCATGCCGCTATTGTCGTTAATAAACCATGTTTGCTTATGACGGCCTCTTCTCCTGTGTTCATCAGTAGGAAGCAGCCTGTACCATAGGTGTTTTTAGCCTCTCCCTTGTCAAAGCAGCATTGACCGAACAATGCCGCCTGCTGATCTCCTGCCGCCCCGGAAATGGGTATCTCTTCACCAAAAATCGCTCTGTCCGTGTAACCATAAATACAACTCGACGGTTTAACCTCAGGCAGCATGGCATATGGTATGTCAAGCTCCTTTAACAGCTTTTCGTCCCATTTTAGCTCCTTAATATTAAATATCATGGTTCTGGAAGCATTGGTATAATCCGTGACAAAGGTTCTTCCTTTAGTCAGATTCCATATCAGCCATGTGTCCACCGTTCCAAAGAGAAGGTTTCCTTTCTCGGCTTCCTTTCTCGCACCGGGAACCTTATCCAATATCCATTTTATCTTTGTACCGGAAAAGTATGCATCCGGAATCAATCCCGTCGTCTCTTTTATATATGGCTCCAAGCCCTTTAACTTTAGTTCATCTATCATCTCTGAGGTTCTTCTGCACTGCCAGACAATCGCATTGTATACAGGCTGTCCGGTATTCTTATTCCACGCGATTGTTGTTTCCCTCTGATTTGTTATGCCAATTGAAGCAATCTCATCCGCTCCGGCTCCCAGCTTTGCCATGGCTTCAGTTGCCACCGAAATCTGTGATGACCATATCTCCACCGGATCATGCTCAACCCAACCCGGCTTGGGATAATACTGTGTAAATTCCTTCTGAGCCATACTCTTTATATTGCCTGCTTTATCAAATATAATACAACGGGAGCTTGTTGTCCCTTGATCGAGAGCCATTACATATTTTTTCACATATATACCCCATTTCATATGTCATATTGCTATTATTGTAACATTCTTACACAGTCATGTACAATATATTTTCTCAACAAAAAAGCGGTGTAAACCGCTAATTTAGTTTTATTCTTCATTGGTTTGAAAGAAATATCTGATTCCGGCGATTGTCACCTCATTGCCTTTCAGAATTTCATATCTTTGATAACAGGACAGAGGTTCTCCGTTTAGACAGGTCCCGTTCGTCGAATTCAGATCCGTTATATAATATATGTTATCCCCTCTGGTTATCTTGACATGATATCTGCTTATCACTTCATTATCCAGAAAATAATCTACATTGTCTTTTTGTTTGCCGATAATAAAGGGAAATTCGTTAATGTTTATAATATCATATGCCGCATTATCCTCAGGCTCCAGGTAGCATCCTGAGTATGGAGTCACTTTGTTTAGCAAAACAGTAGGATTGGACGGTTTTTCTTTCCCTTCATCAGGAATTTTCTTTACATAAGGCTCTTTAGGGCTTATTCTTTCAGGCCTCGGATCGATATATTCATGCCTGCTGATGATTCTGGTCAGCCTGTTATTCTTATTCCAAATGATTTTCATCAGATAACCGATTATAATCAATAAAACTAAAAGCAGGGCCGTAAGCTTGCCGTAATCTATTCTTTTTCCCATAGAAGTATATATAATTCTTGTGCTTATGGCTAAGATTAGCAGGGCTATGCCTCCTATGATGCTTGCCCCCGTATAGATATAGGTTCTCAAGGGATAATAATACTGCTCGGTGTCATCATATATTTTCTCCGGCATAACGGGTATTTGGTTTTCCCTGGCCTTGTCGTCTGTTTCAGGTTTCGCTTCAGATAGATTGGCATAGGGATTTCTTATATCTTTTATATCCCTTTTACTTCCACGTATGGCCGACAGTAATTTACTAAAGGAAAACCCTTCGTCACGACACACCGCATATAGGTTGTACACATAAAGAACAGCATCTCTGTCACCGTATTCCAGCTTATTCATTATATGCTCTGTTAATGATACTATCTGATTTCTTAAATCTTTGTTGTATCCGGGATAATAGCATATATTAAGTTGCGTGGTTGCCAGGTCGATATACATATGCTCCGGTTCCAGAATCAGATCATTCTCATTAAGGAGATATTCGTAGGTTTGCTCTACCAAATCAGCCAGATTACTAAATAGCCCCTTAACTCTCTCATAACTAATTGTATTCTTCGTATATAGGGTTTCCATGGATTGCTTTGAAGTAATATCGTAGTAATATAAAACCCTATTATCGATAGTCCTCGGCTCGGGTCTTATAACACCCTTAAGATTATTCGCCTGTAACATATGTACACAATAGTACTCGTCATCGCTGTTATCTTTCTTGTGTAAAACAAGATAACTGCTATGAAGATCCCTTTTATAGCTGACTTCCATCGTTATCCTCCTTTTAATCCGGTAAAAGCTTCCCTAGCTTTTCCTTTAATTCATCAAACCCCTTTACCCTTGAACCGGTATCTAATATGACCTCTGATATACGTACCGATTCGGCAGGATTATGGTATGCAGACTTAGCCTCAAATACCAAGGATTTGTCAAAGGATAGCATCTTCAAAACTCCCCTAAATGGACATTTAAATTTCCCCTCTACTCTGGCAGAAATGCTTAGAACTCCTTTAGTAACTCTAACCTCTTTAATTTCTGTGGCAAGAAAGCAATCGGATAGTCTCTTTCTTAGATATGCTTCTACATCGGCTGCCGTTGTGCCGGACTTATTAAATATTCGGCTGACTAATCCCTGATTTATTTCTTCATAGTTGACTCTACCTGTGGCAATATCGGCTCCATGCTTATGATATAGTATGGCCTTATGTAAAACCGAATCCGTAACTGACTGTATTCTGCTGTAATCATGAAGGTAAAATGACAAATATATTATAAAAACCATGGTAAATAATACGATAGGCATAACAAATACAGCCTCTACGGTAAAGCTTGCCTTAACCTTTTTCACCGTATATGTCCCCCTTTCATTCACTTAATCTGTACCATAAGAACGATATATGCCAGCAGGATAAACGGTATAAAAGGAATAGCCTTCTTTCTGTCTGCACGCCTTAGTATCAATAGTACAATGGAGAATAGGGCTGCGAATAATAATGCAAGAGCAAACAACTCCATATTGCCCCAGAATCCCAGTTCTATTCCGGTAACTCCCAGAATCAACCCGTCACCCATGCCTATTTTTCCTGATGTTAGCTTACTAAGAATTAATACTCCTATACCAGGCGTAATTCCCAGCAATCTGTCCAAAACAGATAACGTCGTCGAAAAAGGGATGCAAATACATATAAGCACCATACCCAGTATTACTACCCACAGTCTTATCTTCTTCCACCTAATATCCTGAACTGAAGTTATAATCAGCAAAATGCCAACTAATCCTCTTCCAACATAATTCCACATCTATAATTTATCTCCTGTAATTTATTTTCCACAGCGTTTACATGGCAATCTGTCTCCTACCTCCGAAAGAGGTATTTTCTTTACATTTCTTTTTATTTTTGAACATTCCTTATCACTGTGATACCTGTCACCGTATGCTGTGATATAAAAGGTTCCCGTCTCAGATTCCTTACCACGGCAGCAGGCTTTACACTCATAATATTTCCCTCCGTTTTTGTTTCTCTGCCAGGTTGGCTTACCGATAATGGCTTCTACCGACAAGCTTATATGGGAGCAGCTTCTGCTTCTGTGATATACCGTGCCACTCTCGGTAACATATACCATCGTCTCATCATTGTCCTCCTCCTCAACAAAAGAATAGAGAGCCGTAAGCTGATGGCCATTCCATCCACGAAGCCTTACTCTTTGTATGGTATCCATTTCAAGAAGGTCAAAAAGCTTAATGGGAATTCTAATCCTATACCTGGCAATAATATCAATGTCATTATTACCCTGTAGCACCTTAGAGCCGTCGAAGCTTATTCCGTCGAAGCCCCCGACTATAAAAGGGTGATTTCTCTTAACCTTGCTAAGTTTACTTTCTACGGCATATTTAATTCCTACCCTATTGACAATTGCTCCGGTTATCTCCTGTAATCCGGTCTGAATTTTCTCATCCAAAAAGGAGGATTCTATGGATTCGATATCATCTGCGTCCTGAAAATCCGAATACACATATGCCGCCCTTGCCATACTTAATCCCGCTTCTGTCATGGCCTTCTGTAGGCTCTCTTGAAAGATAATTGTCTGTAAAATATACAGAAAGCACATAAACAGGAATAAAAAGAGCGGGAGTATCAATGATGCCTCTACTGTCAGAGAGGCATTTGAATTTCTTCGTTTTATATTAGATAATTTCTTTCTCAGCTTCATATTCCCCCTATAATGTGGTCTGGAATGCCCGTTCTTCTAATAAATGTAATATATGCAAATGATTTCTTGGAGAGAGACTTATTTGATTTGATTGATTTAATAGATTTGATATAAGATATGAAAATTTCTTTAGAAGAGCGGACATTCCAAACCACCTTATTAAGGGCTTTATCTTTATCAGTAGCTATAATGTGTCAAAAGTTCAAGCTCTTTATTTATATCTTTATTTATATATTTATGCATGAACTGAAGAGTTGTAAAAGCAGGCTTAACCTTGAACGTGGCTTTGGCTTCATATCCAAATACACAGTTTTGCATATTGAAGTCTACTCCATATCTGACTTTAATGTTTTCCTGGATTAAATCCATCATACGATATGTAAGCTTTCGTCTATTGGTCAGGCACAGGAATAATGTCAGGTAATCTTTATAGGAAAAGCCATTTTCATCTTTATATCCCGAGGCCTTGCTTCGTATATTGTCTCTGGTCAGTATCAGCAGGTCGCTATATCTTAACTCCACCTTTTTCTTTAGAATCGGTAGCTCCTTACCAATTAACAAAGCACAGGTATCTACCAGACCGGAGGCGAATGCTAATAATATCATCAGTAATCCTTGCGTGATTGCGACTAATATAGGAAGCCCCGTAAAGCCCACCAGCTTGGAGGCTATGGTTTTTGCCTCGCTCCATTTCTCCTTGTCACCCAGTATGGTTACAAAATTCAAGAGAGTTCTTAACAGTATCAGTCTTCCGATGACTGCCTGTAAATTCTCCTTATCGATGCCATTGCCACAGATAAGATATTCCCATTCATAGGTCAGCACTGTCGGCTTTCTTCCTTCCTTTTCTTCCTCTTTAACCGGAAATCTATAATAGTGCTCATCTATATATTGCTGAACCAATATTCTTTCCAGTATCTCATCGGCAGCATTACCAATAAGTGCCCCAAGGCTATAATCACCGAAACTGCCAAACAGGCCTCCCATGCCAGTGCTTTTATTCCCGATACTCATTCCCTTGAACATAGTCGAAAAAGAAAACCCCTCGCTGTTATCTGAAATCATTTCTATTACAGACGGCAGCATCTCCATTGATATTTCGTTTTCCGATATGGTCTTAGGATCAATTACCAGGCTGGTTATGCCTTCTTCTATAAGCTCCTTAATGCTGTCCAAATAATCCGGTGTGTCCTCATCATCGATTACCAGAGTACTGTAATTAATATTAAGTCCGTTAGTATCATATGAAAGTATCGCTTTAGTCGCTTCATCATAGGCTTTTTTCGCACCTTTGTAATCCAGATCCGATAATGCAATGCTGCCTTTGTCAAAGTTATCTACACATACTCTGAGCACTTCGTAATTATTGGCAAGCTTCTCCTTCATCCCGGGAAAATCATAGCCGTTTTCGTTATCTGTCTGATACCTTTTAATCTCCTCAAGTCCCTCCAAAAGGCTGCCCAATACACTTTCATCCAAGCTGCCCTTATGTCTTTCAAGACTGTTCTCATATGAAATAATTAGCGGTCCCGCTTCCTGTGAAGTTATAATTATTTGTTCCAATTCCGCAATCGCCTGTTCCGTTGCGGTTAGGCTTCCGGAAGCTAACTCACTGATTTTAAAGCCATAGGTTCTTATGGTATTTATGCAGTTCATTTCCTCCTCTTTATAGGCCTCTATATCCTGCAGTATGGTTTCCTTTTCCTCATCAAGCTCGGAGATTCTTTCCTCTGCCTCGGTAATATCGGATTTAATATCATCCGTGTCGATTTCTTTTTTCTCACTATCCGCTAATCTTTCCTCCAGCTGCTTGAGGGTTTCTTCCTCCTTTTCCTTCTCCTCCCGAATATTATCTATTCTACCGTTTAGATCTCCCACGGCAGCACTTATTTTTTCCAGCCTTTCAAAGCTGCTGTCAATCATTTTCAAAGACTCTGTCGGGTCTGTATATTCATCCTGTAAAGCAAGGAATATGGCTTCGTTATTTATTCCTACGCTTTCCATGGTCGGAGATCCAAATAAGATTTTCTTTGCATAGCATTGCTCAGTCCTTAGAGTACCGCTCTTTCCCTTAAGAAGTCCCTTTCTGCTTGTGGATAGACCGTCGATGTATTTCATCAGAGCAAGAATTCCCTCGTCTATGGTAACCAGCTTCTCCTCCAGAGCCACTTTTTCCTCGTATATAACACTGACTTTTTTGGGTTGCTCGAGTAATGATGCCTTATCCAAAAAGAACTCTGCCACATTTCCTAAGGTTTTGTATTTCATATATTCTGTGACCTCATGAGTAAATATCTTTCCTCTATAATCTACAAGCATGACTTTGTCCAAAATCTCCAGCGTTTCCAATGAGGTGTTATGCATATTCAAACGATAATATGCACCATAAAGACCTTGGCCGGGGCTTAGTGTATAGGAAATATAATCCAGCATATTTTGAGCTATTATGCTGTCTGTCTCAGATGCCTCACCGTCAGAAGCATACAGTCCAAGAATATGGTATTCCTTCATTAGGGGTCCATAAAACCCGGCCAGGACAGAATCCATGGAGGTTATTAATGATCTCTCGGCAAATATTCTCGCGGTGCTTTGCCTGGCTCCCTCTATAACCGTTAAGACTAAGGATAGGACTAATAATAGTATAAGACTTAAAAATACGGTTATTGATCCTTCATGACATCGGTGTCTATTATATCTTTCCAACTGTAACCGCCCTCTTATGGTGTATTTAATGTATCAACCTGTTCGTTAATAGTCTCAAATACGCTGTTGATTATATTAGTTATTTGCTCTCGAAAAATTACCACCAGCAGTATTAATACCAAAAGTATTAAAATTATTTCCACAACACCAATACCATCAACATCTGAATTAAAGAAATTAATAATTTTATTTTTCATTCTTTCATACACCGCCTTATAAGTAGCTTCCTTTCTAAAGATTTATAAACGTATACATATTTCTACATTCTAAACGAGATAAATGCCGGTATGATTATAATGACCAATACCACTAACAGTAGCATTATCATCGGCCCAAGCAGCTTTGTAGACGCTTCTTCACCAAGCCTTTTTGTATTTTCCTTTCGTTCACCAAAGGCCTCCATAGCCTCTTGTCTAAGTATTTCTACCATGTTCCTGCTTCCCTTCTTTAAATTCTGTATAAGCACAGAGCTAAATTTCATATAAGGTAGCAGTCCCACTCTTATGCCAAACTGTTCATAAGCATTTGCCTCGGGAATCCCCAGTCTAAGCTCATTTAATGTATAAAGCATTTCTTCATATGCATATCGCCTACATCCCCTTTTATCTTCTATCCTCTGCCTGTAATCCTGCGCTATCTTGCTCCATGCCTGCTTAATGGTCATTCCTGCGTTAACCAGTAGATTGAACTTATTAATTATCTCAGGATAATCGAGAAGCATTTGATTCTGTCTAAGCTTCATACTGTTATCAAGGTGCCTGTCCCTGTAAAACCAAATCAGTACGGAGCCGAACACGCCAATTATTAGAATTGATAATGCTATATCACTTTCAGGCATATACCATGTAACAGAATAATTTCCTACCTGTTCGGGAAGATGCCATTCCTTAGACATTCCGGTCTCCTCCTCGATTATGTCAAGGGTATTCTGAAGCTCCTTTAGAAGAACTCTCTTCTGATCCGACTTAATCGGCCATATTGTCAAGGGTATTGTATGCTCCACCCTTCTGTCTTTGTATTTTAAGACGGCGGTAACCGTGGTTTCTTTTCCCTCATCCGGTATTTTCTCATTAAAAAGTACTCCGTTACCTGAAATCAGGCGGTAATCATTTGGTATCCATTCGACAGTTATTCCTGTATCGGGGATACTTCTGATAAAGGATAAATCTTTACTTACATGTTCTGCGGCCTCATTGTCTCCAAGCATCATAATCTCCAGATATGGAATGGCTTTACCCAATACCTCTTTCCATTCCTCATCGGAATAAATACGCTTCATATTCTGTACGACTATCTCATCCTCATATATATCACCGCTATCTTCCTTGTTTTCCATACGAAATTTAAGCTTTAACGGCCTGCTGTTCTCGCCCTCCTCCGGTCTTATTATATTAGTTCCAAAGATTTCGGATTTAGTTACAGCAGACTGAATGGAAGCAATCAAAGAAATACATGAAAAGGCAAAAATTATAAGAGCGACAAGAGATGTTTTCTGATACCAGTAAAGCCTTATTTGTGTGTCTTTATGATCGGAAATGTTAAGAGCCTGAATCTTTCTCGATATATCAACTTTATTTAATACTTTATTCTTAAGGCCGGTCTTTGATAGGATTAAATCGGCCATAGGATAAAGAAAATAAAGCTTATGTTGCCCTTTGTCTATGTCTGAAGGCATATTTTCAGGATGCCTCAGAGACAAAATATATAAAAGTAGTAAAAGAATAACTATTAACAGATTTACATATAGCATGATAATAATCCTTATAATTCTATAGCGATGATTTTATCGATAATACGATAAGTAAACAGATAGATTAGCAGAAGAAATGTCATTACGAGAATTCCGAATAAGTTATAATATAAGGGGTCTAAGAAGCCAGGTGAGAAAACAGACAGATAGCACAATATACCCACGGGAACGAACTTCATTATGGTGGCTTCGAATTTCTTAGCAGCAATCATGGTTAAAATCTCCCGTTTTATCTCCAGCTTATTGCTAATTATATTTCCGGTCGCCTTAATAATTTGAACCATATCTCCGCCGGTGCGTTTAGCTGTGGCAAAAACCTCTGCAAAGCTGATTATATCCTCAATATTGCTACGTTCGCCAAAATCACTCAGTGCCTTTTCTACCGTTATATTTATCTGAATTCGCTTGACAAGATAGGTGAACTCCCTGATAATCATGGCTCCCTCGGGATATATTTGCTTTAAATCCTTAATAGCCTCTATAAATGCATGCTCTGCGCTATATCCTGCCGATAAGGCGGAAGACAGACTGTTAATACCGTCACGAAATTCAAGATTTAACTGCCATTTTCTCTTTTTTATCAGCTCCTTATTCTTATTTTTATAATATAAACAGATTAAGGGGCTTAGCATTATAATACCAAATATACTCTTATAAAAGACGCCTCCCAATACCATAACAACTATTAATCCTTCAATGGTATACCTTATCTTTTCCTTCAATGAAAATCGGTATATATCATAATTTTCAATCATTAAACCACCCTTCTTTGAAGCCTATGGCTTAATACCGGCACGTATTAGCTTCTCAGTATAGTGTAATTCATTGACCACCTCCAGATTTCCTGTTATCTTTCCATCTTCCTCTCCATATTCTTTGAACCTATATAGAGGGTTTAAGGTGATTTCATTATTATCCATACCGATTACCTCGGCTATTTCCAGTACCCTTCTTGACTTATCTCTAAGCCTTCCTAAATGAACGATTATATCTATGGCAGATGCAATCTGTCTTCGTACGGCCATAAGAGGGATATCCGCTCCCAGAAGAACCAGAGATTCCAGTCGACTTAGCATATCGGCCGGAGAGTTGGCGTGACCTGTAGAAAGCGAGCCTTCATGTCCTGTATTAAGAGCCTGTAACATATCGATTGCGGCCTCATCTCTAACCTCTCCCACGATAATCCTATCCGGTCTCATCCTTAGGGACGTCTTTATCAGATCTCTTATTGTGACTTGATTATTACCCTCAGTGTTACCGTTCCTGACCTCCATACGAACCAAGTTGTCAATTCCCTTCAACTGTAATTCAGCAGAATCCTCAATTGTTATAATCCGTTCACCGTTAGGTATATAATTTGACAGCACATTGAGAAATGTGGTTTTACCCGAGCTTGTCCCACCGCTTATGAATATATTGTATTTCGCGATAACCAGCTTTTCCAAAAATGAGGCAGCCTCTTGGGTTATGGATCCGTATTCGATTAGCATATCAATTGTGATTGCATTTTCGGGAAATCTTCTAATCGTAATCACAGGTCCGTCTATGGCTATGGGAGGAAGAACAATATTCACCCTGGAGCCATCCGGTAATCTGGAATCAACTATTGGACTAGAGGCATTAACGATACGGTTAGAATGAGATACCATCTGCTGTATCACATCCTCCAATTTTTCCTCAGATTCAAAGCTTTTTGCACTTCGAAAAACAACACCGTCTTGCTCATAAAATATATCACTTATGCCATTAACCATGATTTCAGTTATGGTTGGATCCTCTATCATATCCTGGAGAACATCCAGCCTGCGTATGGAATTGAAGATTTCTCTTCTAAGCCTTCTTTTTTCCTGCATGCTGATATAATTCTCTCTGCTCTTATGAACCAAAACCTCGTCTATGGTATTAAAAAGCTTCTCATCAGATATCTCAGCGTTCAGATCGATACTGTCAAGCACATCCTGTTGCAGCTTATCCTTTAAACAGCTCATGACGGCTCCTTTCAGACAATATTTCAGCAATCAATTCCTCCGTCATAGGCTTTATAGCGGTATATATATTCTCCGGTAAAGGTTTGTCACCTGCTATCTGCCCGGTAGTAGGAAGTATGATTCTGTTGATATTCAGTTGCTCCACCATAATACCGGAAAGCCTCATCTGTTCCTCCCATTCCTTCGATACCAGCTCTTCATAAGGTGATGCGCATGCTGCAATGCATTTCACACTACAACGACTTAAAATTTCCATGGTTGCTTCCGTGTATATTCCTAAATAGAATACTACCAGCTCATAATCCGTATGCTCTCTTATATCATCCATAAACCTGACAATATCCTCTTTGCATATTGTTAACAAATCGAATCCATGGGAAGGCCCCGAAAGATATGAAAGCTTTTCCGAATAATTAAGATAGGCTTTAATTTTACTAATATAGTCCTCTTTTCTTTCCCTTAGGTAATATATAAGCTCAGACATTGACCGATTGCTGCTTTCATTATTTATCATAAAGGATACAGGTAACTGCTCAAAGGATATATACAATACCTTTCCTTTGCCAGACAGTCCTTTAGCCAATGCCCAGGCATAGGATAGCTTCTCTTCTCCGGGGACAGGTGAAAAAACACCGATAAACTTGGCCCTGCCCTGAAGCTCATTACTGTTATTGTCCTCCAGTCTCGTATAGCATGATAATATTTCTGAGGCAATCTTTTCAGCCGACTGATATTTATAAATTTCCCCGGCCTTTTCATTTATACCGTTTTTTTCGGAGCTAAGCCTAAAAATATACTTTATATTTTCTATCTTAATTTTATTGGAAAAATCCTCCCCTCCCCATAAAAGAATTTCAATTGGCTGATTTTTTAAGAACTCCAACAGGCTTTCCTTTTTAGTGAACAGTAAGGCCTCAAAGTCCTCCCAATCACATTTATTGAAATACTCCATAAGACGGGATGCATACAATATATCACTATCATAAACAGCCAATAGCTTATACAAGGTCTTACCTCCTGTTATGAATATAACGATATAAAATTGATTACTAAGTTAATGGAATAAACGCAGAAATAACATTGCGAACAGCCGTATGGCTAAGATATATGGAAGGGATAATCTAAGAATACATAATTTAGAAGCTATTGTCAATATATTCCTTTTGCTTTTTTGATTTTTGTACCTTTCTACAAAAAAACCGTATTTTAGATGATGATTTGCACAAATTATGTCAGATGGAGTAATAGAAAGCCAATCCGTAGAGCAAAATAAATCCGGGAAGTCCTAAAAGTCCGTTAGAAAGAATCGTGAAAGCATTAACACCGACTGAGATGTGGTAGCCACCAAGCCTTAGAACAAAATCCAAAAGATAGATTCCTGCGGTTCCCACAAATGCTCTAAGCAAAAAATCCATTATCAGATCCGACCTCTTCCTGATAATGCAGAATCCGATAAAAGCTACACATGCAATAATAATTATAATTAATATGAGCTTTTCCATAATATTTACCACTGATCCTTCTAATACTCTTAATACAACCTATAATAATATATACGTTTTTATCCAAAATATTCTAACTAAAAGAATAATTGGATATTATTCTGACTATACTAATAACATAATACTAGGGAAAGTGATGGTGAAAATGAAATTATTCTCCAGAAAAAAGCGCCCAACTGAAGATCTTCTATTAAAGGAAATTAATAAGACGAAGCTTGCCTTAGAGGCGGCATACTCACAGTTTGAATACGTTGTTGATCCCGACTTAATTGACAGCTGCATATACGAATTGAATGCGATACAGAATCGGTATAAATATTTATTAAAACAAGCCAAGGCCTCTGAAAAAAGCTATATGGAAACAAAATCCTAATTTCTTTACAACACAAACAGGCAGCCCATTGAAAAATGGACTGCCTGTTTGCTAAATAGGAATCTCCGTCTTTTCTTTAGTATATTCCAGGTCACCATTTGTTGTAATCTTCTTTTGTAGCTTCTCTCTTATGTACTTTCATATGTCTCTTTAGTATGTGGCTTTATGCAATGAACCCTCGGCTTTTATTACCGGGATCTATAAACGTCTCATTTAAGGATCCCTTGCCGTAGGTTAAGCCCGCGTAGAGCTGTTGGGTGTTACGCATCATAGGACCGCTTTTATCAGCCTTACTAACTTCCTTAAACCCACTTAACAGCTTTTCTAATATTCTTTTCGCATTCTGAAGGGTTCTTGGGTCCTGCCTTACAATAGCCGTTATTATATGCTTATTCGTATATAGATAAAGACTAAGTAAATCATAAGAAATCTTATATCTGTAATCTAAGGTTGCCATAAGTTCGCTTACATACTTCTGTGCTCCTTTAAGCTCCTTATCATAATTATAAAGGTCATTCTCCTGAAATAACTTCTCAGCCTCTTCAATCTTAGCTAAAGTCATTTCATACATGATTACAATTAATTCACTTCTGGATGCCTGCGTTATTCGTGTGGCAAAAGATTGCATAGCTTCTCTAGTCATATATATTACCTCCACATTATTGTATTAGCCTTCTTGCCATCGTACTACTGCTGTAGTAAGGATAATACGTTCTGTGGTCTCATATTAGCCTGTGCCAGCATGGCGGTACCTGCCTGTGCAAGAACATTCTTCTGTGTATATTCTGCCATTTCCTCTGCCATGTCCACATCCTCAATACGGGATAATGATTCTGTCATGTTCTCTGATGTAACGTCCAGATTGGATATGGAATGCTCAAGACGGTTTTGGTATGCACCAAGCTTAGACCTTATGGCTGATACCTCGTTAATGGCTATATCAAGAAGAGTAATTGCTTTCTGTGCACCGTCTGCTGTTCCGATGTTTACCTTATCAACTCCGAGAGTCTGAGGTGTCACCTTCGGTATTCTTACAGACATAATCTGACCCTCATTGGCACCAATCTGAAGGTCCATTGGGCCTGCATCCAGTACAGATACCGTAATTTCCTCAACAGTATCTGTTCCGGTTATTGAACCATCAGTAGGATCTGAGGTGGCGTCTGTGATCCTGGCGTCTTCAAATTCAGTACCGACTGTTCCGGGATCAACCTCGAATACCATCTTAAAATTATTGCGGTCCGATACCGTGACTTTGTTGCCTCGAATTGATACGGTGGCTGTATTCTCGAATAAGGAATCCGAACCGAATACAACATTGGCCTTTGCATCCGTTCCATAGGCCTGTGCACCGGATACGGTTAATCCAAGTAATTCACACAATCCGGGCTTATCACAGTGTATATCTATTTTCTGATCAGAGCCGTAATCTCTGGTAACGAATACCAGACTGTCTCCGTTTTCCATCTGCTTACTGCTATATCCTGCCATCTCAAGATTCTCGTCGGTCACAGGATAGGTTTCGTCATCTATCAAGGTGGTATCAACTGCAAACACATTGACATTGACATTATCACAGGCATCTCTTATCTTTTGGAATACTTCATCGACGGTATCTCCTACATTAACCTTTACGGTCTCGCCGTTAATATTAATCGATCCCGCCTCATCTTCGCCAATTTTTCTTGTTGCGGTGGTTTCTCCGGCTCCCAGAACAACCGCATTACCTACAATAACAGCCTGTCTGGCATCTTGGGTAATCTCAATTGAATAATCTCCAACCTCTACCGTGTCTGATAACGATATAAGACTGACACTGTTATTACTGGAGAATGATTTTCTGTCTATATTACCGTCCAGTAATGTCATGGTGTTAAACTCTGTTGTCTCTGATATTCTTGTGATTTCTTCGTTTAACTGATCGATTTCAGCCTGAATTGCAATTCTGTCTTCAGTGGTATATATACCATTGGCGGACTGAACGGATAGCTCTCTCATTCTTTGAAGCATTGATTCCACTTCGATAAGAGCTCCTTCAGCGGTCTGTATGACAGATATTCCATCGGATGCATTTCTTGATGCCTGCTCCAAGCCGGATATCTGTGTTCTCATCTTCTCTGAAATTGCAAGTCCTGCCGAATCATCAGCCGCGCTGTTGATACGGTAGCCCGAGGACAATCTCTCTAGGCTGGCATCTAACAATTTGTTGGTTCTGGAAAGCTGATTATTAGCTTTTAATGCTGAAATATTATGGTTAATTCTCATTATCGTTCACATTCCTTTCTTTTGGGCTGCCATACCCCTCCTTGAACGATGGACAGCATAATACTTTTTTTATATATTTATTTCAGCAACCTCCATGTGGCCGAATTGATCATATTGTTATGCCACCGCGATATCTGATTCTTCTGCAGAACGAATCATATTAATAAACGCTTTCGCTACGCGGTATAAGAGTCTCTCCGTCTCCGGACCCTTTATTTCTTCCGGGTCATTTAAGTCCTGATATGTATATCCAATATCTCTTGCCTGGTGTAAGCAGAAATTCATCTGATTGATTCCGATACCCTCATCTGACAGATCTGCTTTCAATTTATCTGTCTGAGCCTCAAGTATTTTAAGACTTTCTATATAATCAGACGAAATATATCCCTTTAGTATTCTATCCTTTATTGAGGCCTCTGCTCTAATGCTTCCTAATTTATCCGATAACAGCGTGACAGTAACCTTTCCACCCGCTGACTTCCCTCGAATAATGGTTAGGTTTACATTAGTGATTTTTCCTGAGGTCTCAAGCGGTATATGATAGAACTCCCGTTTAGCCAGGTTTTTAAGAAAATGCATCTGCATTCCAATGGTCTTAAGCTGAGTAAGACGGTTAAAATCCATTTGCTTATCGGCCGCCTCTTCCTCTATAGCAGCCTTTACTTCCTGATCCAGTTGTTCATATGCCTCTGCCATAGTTTCCTTATCGATTAATGTATCGACAAGTTCTGTCTTTTTCTTAAGTCTATTCCTTAATTTTTCGGTACTTTCATCCTTTTTCTTGTTTTTTTCCTCTAGAATACCGAAGAGTTTTTTAAATCCCGCTCCGCTATTATTTAAAATATGTCCTGCCATCACCAAATTAGCTGTAGTGCAAGGCAGTTGAAAATCATTTAGAAAGCGTATGGCCTGATCGCTTTTGCTGAGTATATTCTGAAGCTCCTTAAATTTTTCATTATAATATGCCTGATCTTCTGATGGATAATTCTGCATATTTTTCAACTGATCCAATAGCTTCTCAGTAGACATATTGGCTATTGTCTCCCACCCATGTTCACTATAAAGCTGATGCAGCTTATTCGGTGTCAGGCTTTCAAGAAGCTCCTTTATAATGGCATTCTGAATTTCGTTTTGTGTCATTTGCCCGGAGTTATCTAATATGATGGGATCATTCTTAAATACGACTCCCAACTGGTCGGTTATGGATTCCTTTATGGCAATAGCTTCCTGTAGGACTCCAAACTCATCATCGATTGCATAGTTCATTTCACCCTTCTTATTTGTGCGAAGGGCCGTCAGTAAATGGCTTAAGGTTACCTCCTGTTCAGCTTTAATTAAGGCCCCCAAGGCTGCACCGTCTGACTTTTCTATCTGATACAATAATCTATATATTCCTATATAAGCTTTTCTTTCGGATTCTGAAATATCATCCTCTTTTTCCAGCTTATAAAGAAATGAGCTGTATTTTTCCAGCGATGAGTAGCCCTGATTTTTTAGCCTGTCTATATGGCTGTTCAGCTGGTCTATGGGAAGCTCCATCGGATTCATCCCGTCTCTGATTATTTGCAGCGTTATCTCCGGATTCAAATTCTCCAGAAGATAATTAACGCTTAAATCATATGCCTTAACCTGTTCTATGGACTCCTTGGTTATCTCCATATTGTTATAGCCCAGAATTCTGATGGCTCTTTGGTTAAATGAAGTGTCCTCAATTCCCATTTCCTCCATAAGAGAGCCCATATTGGCAAATGCTTTCTTTATACTGTCTCCATACTCAGCATTAGGCTTAGTAAATAAAGCTTCGTATGACTTCTTTGCCTTCTCAAGCTTGGTAAAAATACTCCTGCCTGCTTCCAACAAGCCTGAAACCGTCTGAATCCTTCTGTCACTCAGGGTCATACCTAATACCTGTACCGGCATTGTCTTTAACTCATCTACGGTTTCCTTGGTCATATGTAATAGTCTTATAGAGGCTTCGTCCGGCTCCATTTCATATTGATTAAAGAGCTCTTTATAGTAGATTCCTTCCGCAATACGCAGCTTTTCTACTATTTTTTCCAATGCCTCCGTGTCGATGTCAAAACCCTTATTTCCCAAGCGTTGGACGGCTTCCTTAGTCATTTGAAGACGGATTTCCTCCAGCTGTCTTCTTGCGGTTATTGAATTAAACAGTCTTTTCTTCGCAATTCTTTCCTTATCTATAAGGAGGGCATCTCCCGGGAGTTCTCCCTGCTTCATACCGTCAATGATACTGTCGAATACCTTATCCTTACTATAATTCTTTGCCAATTCCTCAAGGCCTATTAATAAGCTGATATTATCCTCCGTCAGGGGTATATTATTTTCTATTAACCATCTTGCCCCTTCGAGAACCTCATTGTCTGCCTTAAGGCCGGCCTTGTCCACAATCTCACTTACCTGAGTCGAAAGCTTATTCCATTCAGAATCTGAAAGCTTTTTTATGTTTATATCATTCTGTTTGCTGTATCTTGCCTTATATAGATTCTCAACGGATGGTTTAAGCTCTTTCCTAAGAATAAATAAGATATCCCTTCTGCTAATTTGAGGAATATCATCACTCAGCTTTAAGGCCACCTTAATCCGTTCGACTGACTCCTTAGAAACTGGAAGATTCTCAGCATCCATTCTATTAATAATATCCTTCTCTGATATATTTTTCGGTTTCTTTGTAACAGCTTCCTTTTTATCCGAAGCTCTCTCTATGGAAGCTTTGGTATCATAGTTGTAATCCTTGATTAACTGTACGGCAAAGACAAGTGATTCAATAGTCAAACTCTCTACCTGAACGCCTTCTTCACTAAGCCTCTGATAATCCTGTGCCGTCATACTGTTTAAGATACTCTCTATCCGGGATTTTATAATATTATACGATTTATCCTTATTACGCTGGTGAATATTTTGCCCTTTCCTGGACAGCATAATATCGCCGTCTGTATCAGGGCTCCTCAATGATGCTCTCGGATTATGGTAAGGGTTAACCATAAATTCCTCTCTGCCAAGAGCTGTCTTACTTTCATTGCTTTTCATATTATCTTTAATTGCTTGAGACTGTCGAAGTATTTCTAATATAATGTCCAGTCCGTTATCTGTGTTAATACTTCTCATGTATATGTTCAATCCTTCCTGGGTAATTCTAATATCTTTTTAATGTTATATTCTGTAATATCTGCTATAGTATTATTTATATCTGTTATGAAATATATTTCGGCGTAAATAAGGTAAAACTTTATCTTCTTATGACGTCAGGATACGAATAGACTTAAATTAGCACATATTATATTTTCATTTTGGAGGTAGCAATGTTAAGCAGAAAAATAAAGCAATTTATTATTCTAGGCGTGATCTCGTTAATTATTTCCTTGTGCGGTGGATGTGACCAGCCATCGATTCGGGAATCTCAGCAGAATTTATTTGATAATTTTATTATCGAGCTCTTCGTAGAAGAAGTTCAATCAGATACATTATCATTGAATTATACCATTGCACATCCTGAGAAATATGGCATCGTACATACCGAAGCCACTTTGGGAGAATACACCATAAATTATATGAAAGAACAGCTGATGACTTCCGAGATGCACCTTAATGAACTGAAACAATTCGATTATAATGAGCTGACTGCCGATCAACAACTTATATATGATATTCTTATGAATTACCTGGAGTCTGAGCTGGAATTGGGTAAATATCTTTATTATATAGATAGCCTGAAACCTACCACCGGGCTACAAGCCCAGTTACCGATTCTTCTTGCAGAGTACAATTTCTACGAAAAAGGCGATATTGACCGATATTTGGATCTGCTGGTCTGTGTAAAGGATTATTTTGAAGATGTGGGTGAATTTGAAAGAGAAAAATCGAAGCGTGGCTTATTTATGACCGATGCGGTGGTAGATAGGATTATAGAACAATGTGAAGCCTTTATAGAAAATCCTGATGAGAACCTATTAATAGAATATTTTGACGAGAAAATAAATCACTTCGAAGGGCTCTCCGATTCAGAGAAGAAAGAGTACAGGGAGGAGAACAGAAAACGTGTTCTTTCCTATATTATACCCGCCTATGAGGGATTAATCGAAGTGCTAAGCGAGCTTAAAGGAACCGGAACAAATGAAGCCGGTCTGTATTACTATCCCGAAGGGCAGGCTTATTATGAATGTCTTTTTAGGATAAAAACAGGCTCTGATAAGAGTATGAAGAATATAGCCAATATGCTTGAAACAGCCATCGGAGACGGAATATTCAGCTTAACAAAGCAGACCCTTTCCAATCCTATGATATTTGAAAAATTTGAGTCCTTTACATCCTTTCCTCTGACAGATCCGGTTGAAATTATAGAGGATTTGAAGAAGGAAATACTGGACGATTTTCCTGAGCCCATAGATGTAAATTATGAGATTAAATATGTCCATGAATCTCTGTCCGATTATCTTAGCCCTGCCCTGTATTTGATACCTGCCATCGATAATTATACAGAAAACAATATCTACATAAACGGAAATGATCTTGAAACCTTATCCAGAATATATACTACCGTTGCCCACGAGGGCTATCCGGGTCATTTATATCAAAATGTTTATTTCAGGAGCAAGGAACCTGCTCCCATAAGAAGCCTTCTTACCTTTACCGGATATGATGAGGGATGGGCTACATATGTGGAGTTTTATTCCTATCAACTCTCGGGAATAGATGAGGATTTGGCAAACCTGTTAGTATCGAATAACGAAATAGTTCTTCTGATGTATGCCCGGGCAGACATCGGCATTCATTATGAGGGCTGGGATAAGACTAAGGCGCTTTCCTATATAGGGCAACTGGTCGGTGACGAAGACATAGCACTTAAAATATATGATACCCTACTGGAGGAGCCTGCAATATATCTTCCGTATGCTGTTGGATATCTTGAAATAATGGAATTAAGAAATATGGCCATGAAAGCAAAGGGTGATGATTTTGATATAAAGGAATTTCATAAATTTCTACTGGATATAGGTCCGGCCCAATTTTTCGTTATAAAGGACCGTATGGAATCCTGGCTAAATAGCGACAACTTGGTTCAGAATAATGCATCAGATTAATAAACACAAAATAAGTCCAGGGAAAATAATGCTTTAATAATTGTTTCAAAAAACGAATAGGAGTGGGCATATCAGCTTGATATACCCACTCCTGAATCTTATTTTAATATGGCTTCTTAATCAATTATTAACTGATTTCAGCACCTGCAGGCATATCCTTTTCCGGTACCATTAATGCCAGATTACCCTCCGCATCCTCTGCACAAAGAAGCATTCCCTCTGACAAAAGTCCTGCCAATGTCGCAGGCTTTAAGTTAACCACGACCATAACCTTCTTTCCAACCATTTCCTCGGGGGTGTAATGGCCTTTAATTCCTGATACGATCTGCTTTACCTGAGATCCGATTTTAACCTGAGAGCATAAAAGTTTCTTGGATTTTTTAACTTCCTCACAGGCAATGATTTCTCCTACCTGAAACTGCAGCTTTGCAAAATCATCATAGGTAATTTCAGGCTTAGCCTCTATATCAATTGCAGCTTCAGTCTCTTGATCCTGATTCTTATCGGCCTCTTCGGAAGCCTCCACCTTCTCTAACACTTCCTTTATATCCAGTCTGGCAAATAATATCTCCGGCTTATCTGTTACCTTTGTTCCTGACGGATACAGACCAAATGTCTTAATCTCTTCGGCTGTTCTTTCTTTTCCTGACAGCTGTATGAAGATCTTATCTGCTGTTTCCGGCATAAAGGGTTTTAACAGACTTGCTCCGATACATATGCTTTCCACAAGATTATATAATACTGTTGCAAGGCGGTCCTTTTTGTCCTCTTCCTTTGCCAGTATCCAAGGCATTGTCTCATCAATATATTTATTGCATCTCTTAAACAGATTAAATATTTCGGTTAGTGCATCGGCAACTCTTAGTTTTTCCATCTTGGCAATAACCCTGTTCGGTGTGTCCAGGACAAGCTTCTTTAACTCATCATCAACGGGCTCATATACCTTGCCGTCTTTAACTATACCGTCAAAATATTTATTTGACATTGATATGGTACGGTTTACAAGATTACCGAGAGTATTTGCCAGCTCTGAATTGATTCTTTCGACTAAAAGCTCCCAGGTGATGATTCCGTCATTATCATAGGGCATCTCATGGAGAACAAAATATCTTACGGCATCCACGCCAAACAGCTTCACTAAATCGTCTGCATATAAGACATTTCCTCTGGATTTACTCATTTTATCCCCTGAGCCTCCCTGTAAAAGCCATGGATGTCCAAATACCTGCTTTGGAAGAGGGATATCAAGCGCCATAAGAATAATCGGCCAATAAATAGTATGAAATCTAAGTATGTCCTTACCGATAAGGTGCAAATCTGCCGGCCAATATTTATTAAACTGCTCGCTGCTGTTACCGTCAGCATCATACCCGATTCCGGTAATATAATTACATAAGGCATCTATCCATACATACACCACATGTTTGTTATCGAAATCTACCGGGATACCCCATTTAAATGAGGTTCTTGAAACACATAAATCCTGCAGACCCGGCTTTAAGAAGTTATTGACCATCTCATTTTTCCTGGACTCCGGTTGAATGAACTCCGGATTCTCCTGAATATGCGCCATTAGTCTGTCTGCATATTTGCTCATTTTGAAAAAGTATGCATCCTCCTTGGCATATTGTACCTCTCTGCCGCAATCCGGACATTTTCCATCCTTAAGCTGTGATGTTGTAAAGAAGGATTCACAGGGAGTACAATACATTCCTTCATAATAACCTTTGTAAATATCGCCCTGGTCATACAGTTTCTTAAATATCTTCTGAATCTGCTTCTCATGGTCCGGATCTGTCGTTCTGATAAATTTATCATATGAGGTATTCATCATATCCCAAATATCCTTGATTAATCCGGCAATATTATCCACATATTCCTTCGGACTGATCCCGGCTTCCTTGGCTGCAAGCTCAATCTTCTGCCCGTGTTCGTCAGTTCCGGTCTGCAGAAATACATCATAGCCTTCCCATCTTCTGAATCTGGCAATACTGTCAGCCAATATAATTTCATAGGTGTTACCGATGTGTGGCTTGCCTGATGTATATACTATGGCTGTTGTAATATAATATGGTTTTTTACTCATGTTCATCTTCCTTTCCGTCTTATTGGATCTAAACTCTTCATTTATTCTGCTTGTAATTTTTTGATTTTCCGTATAAAGTTTTTACTGAACAGGACGAACTTTTCTGTTCAATAAAAAACTCCCGTCTTTAATATTTAAAGACGAGAGAACTTCCCGTGGTACCACTTTAATTTACTTATGTCTTGCGATCATAAGCCTCAGTCGCTGCAAATACAGCCAAGCATGATAACGGATGCCGCCGTCATAGCCTAAGAATTAATTCCTCGGTATGCCGCTCCAAGACCATCTTCGTCAGCTTCTGCAAATCTCCCCTTCTCAGCTACCGGGGTTCTCTGTCGACTGTTCCACTGATTACTCTTCTCTTCATAGCTTTTTTCGTTATGATTATCACAAAGTATAGCACGTATTTATCTCTTTGTCAAACAAGTAATAATGCAAAAATTATATGAGTATGATATACTTTGAAAAGTAGCTTTATTGCTACAATTTAATCTTATTGGTGAGAAGGAGTCGTTATGATAAACAATAACCGCTTATATAAAAAATCACTGCCTAAAGGTATTATGCTTATGATTATAGTATTTGCCATAATACTTGTCCCTATTGGCTGTGACAAGAAAAGCAACGGCATTTCCGATAAATCCGATACAAACGTAACCCCAATTGTCACTGTCTCAGACAGTAAAGACAATACAAAGGATATTATTACGGATAAGCCTGCTGATGATGACGCTTCGGATGAGGCAGCAGTAAATACGGGAAGCATCAATAATCCGCAACCCCCTAACTTTATTAATGCCGAAGGCACATACTTAGATACCCGAATATCGGTTCCTGAGGGATATAGCCGTGTTGACTCTTCGGCAGATGAGCTTACCGGATTCATAAGAACCATCCCGCTAAAGGAGCATGGCAGTGACGTTCTGAAATATGACGGAAACCCCATAGGCAATCAGGATAATCATGTGGCGGTATTTGATATAGACGTCGGGCAAAGGGATTTACAGCAATGTGCCGATTCAATCATGCGAGTATATGCCGAGTATTTTTGGTCACTCGAAGAATATGACAAAATAGCATTTCACCTGACCAATGGATTTTATATGAATTATTCCAAATGGCGGGACGGATATCGTATACGGGTAGACAACAATAATGTAACCTGGACCAAATCTGCTTCCTATGATGACTCCTACGAGACCTTCAGAAAGTATTTGGAAATGGTGTTCGCATACGCAGGAACCCTTTCTCTGGCCTCTGAAAGCAAACCGATATCCTTGGATGATTTAATGCCCGGTGATATGCTCCTACAGGGTGGAAGCCCCGGTCATTGCGTACTGGTAGTCGATATGGCTGTTAATGAGAGCGGTGCCAGGTGCTATCTGTTGGCGCAGGGATATATGCCTGCACAGGATTTTCATGTTCTTACGAATCCTTTGCATCCTGAAGATCCCTGGTATTATGAAGAAGAAATGACTTTTCCAATCGTAACTCCTTCATGGACATTCAATGAGGATTCCCTAAGACGATGGACAGATTTTGACCTTTCGCAGTGGGCAAAGGTGAGTATACCTACAATGTCTACTCATATCGGTGATTCAGACCAGGTTAATCAGGTAACGCTTCTGGCTGTAGGTGACAATCTTATTCACATCGAGGTGGTGCAAAGCGGTCAGCAGGAGGACGGTACCTATAGCTATAGTCATTTATATGATGAGATTAAAGACGTGATTTCGGCTGCAGATATCGCTGTAATAAATCAGGAAACCATTTTGGGAGGTAAGGATCTGAAATATTCCGGTTATCCTGCTTTTAATTCTCCAACAGAAATTGGAGATGCCATAGCGGAAGCCGGCTTTGATGTTGTTCTTCATGCGACTAACCATACCATGGACAAGGGATTACAGGGTGTAATAAACACCTTCGAGCATTGGGATAAACATCCCGATATAACCGTATTGGGTATAAATAAAACCGAAGAGGACCGTAATAAGGTTCCTATAGTTGAAAAAAACGGTATAAAATTAGCCATGCTAAATTATACATATGGTTTAAACGGCTACAAGGTTCCAAAGGACAAGCCTTATCTGGTAAATATGCTGGATCGCGATCAAATGGAGGAGGACATAAAAAAAGCCCGCGAGGTCGCAGATTTTATAATAGTCTTTCCTCATTGGGGAACGGAATATGTCTATGAACCCATAAGAACTCAAAGAGAGCTTGTGGATTTTTATTATGAGCTTGGAGTTGACTTGGTGATAGGTACACATCCCCATGTTATTCAGCCGGTGGAGTGGATCACATCAGATTCAAGCCATAATATGCTGGTGTATTATTCACTTGGTAACTTTCTTTCATATCAAAAAGAACCTGCCCGTATGCTTGGCGGGATTGCCCATGTAACCATAACAAAGGATCAAACCGGCACTTACATAAGCGATGCCGCTATAACACCTATAGTGACCCATTATGAACATGGCCCTGCTGATTATAATTACGGTATTTACAAGCTATCAGAATATACATCTGAGATGGGAGACAGGCACGGTGTGTCGGATATTGCCACGGAGGGAGATTTCTCATATGAAGAAACCCTACGTACCGCCAAAAAAGTGCTCGGTGCCTGGTATAAATAATTCGGTACCAGGTACCGTACCTGGTACCGAATCGGACGGTACCTGGTACAAAAAAGGATAAGATTGGCTAAAAAGGTGCCCCCGTATAGGTTGCACGTTTTAACCAATCTTATCTTTATTTATCTACCCTCTCGCTCCCCCAGCCTCATTCCTCTGGCTCATACCTTCTCCAGTACCAACCTATTCTAGATTAACAAAACTTATCGAAAATGTCAATACTTTTTAGGATTATCGTAATTTTATTAACATATTGCATAAAAAAGGTACCAGGTACCGTACCTGGTACCGCCTATTTTTGTACCTGGTACCCAGTATGGTACCCGGTAGGGTTTTTGCTTTGCCAGTTATATGAATCTCTGCACATCTGCTCGATATCTCTTTTCGCCCTCCATCCAAGCTCCTTATTGGCCTTTGACGGGTCTGCATAGGATGTGGCGATATCACCCGGTCTTCTGTCTGTTATCACATATGGAATCTTCTTGTTGCAGGCTTTCTCATAATTACGAATGACCTCAAGTACGCTGTAGCCTCTGCCGGTACCGAGATTATACGTAACCAGTCCTGGCTTTTCCTCCAGCTTCTCGATTGCCTTGATATGTCCTATGGCCAGGTCTACCACATGAATATAATCTCTTACCCCGGTTCCGTCCGGTGTATCATAATCATCCCCAAACACATTGACTTTCTCCAGCTTGCCCAATGCCACCTTTGCTATATAAGGCACAAGATTGTTGGGAATTCCATCAGGATCCTCCCCGATTTCTCCGCTTTCATGGGCACCTATCGGGTTAAAATATCTTAATATGGCAATGTTCCAGCTTTTATCTGCCGCATACAAATCCCTAAGGATATCCTCTATCATAAGCTTAGTCCGTCCGTATGGATTAACAGCAGACAACGGGAATTCTTCGGTTATTGGCACCGTCTGTGGATCTCCGTATACTGTCGCGGAGGATGAAAAGACGAGCTTCTTCACATCATACTGCTCCATGACCTCAAGCAAAGTAACAGTTCCGATTACATTGTTATCATAATACTGTAAAGGCATCTTACAGGATTCACCTACAGCCTTAAGACCGGCAAAATGAATAACCGCATCTATATCTTCTTTTTTAAATATTCTTTCCAATGCTTCTTTATCACGAATATCATTCTCATAAAAGGTGATTTTCTTTCCTGAAAGCATTTCTACCCTTTTAATGGCTTCTATACATGAGTTGCTAAAATTATCCACAACCACAACATCATATCCTGCATTTAATAACTCCAGGTCCGTATGGCTTGCTATAAATCCCGCTCCGCCTGTTACCAATATCTTCATTATTTGTTCCTCCTTTATTATGCTCAATCCACAGATTTTCTAATATATTGTTAGTGGCCTTCTCACATCATGACTCTGTTACCATTATATAACAAGTTTGATAAATAACAATATTTTTTACCCAATTCCCACTTTATAACATGTTAATCCAACATATAAATGTGCTATAATATAAGAGTCTAATCCGATGAACTTAATATGTTGAAAGGAAGTATACCATGGGAAAATTATTTTCCTTCCGGTATGCCCTTCTTATAAGCATTCTTTTATTAAGTATCAGTTCATATGGCTTTGTTAAGGCTTATTTTCCGACTCAGAATAAGTCAGATAATCCAACTATACAACAGAGTCAAGATACTATTACGGAATCTTCCTTAATAACCATCCCGCCATTATTACATGGTGAAAAAGTAATAAATGTGCTTGGCACGAATATATCTCTCGGAGAAAGTACCGAGAGCATTATAAACAAGCTTGGCAGCCCAAGCCGTATTGCCAAGACTGAGATGGATTTCAGTTATTACATATATAACAATAATTATAGCAAGCTTTTGTTTATTGCGATAGGGGACAATCAGGTTGTGGGTTTCTATACCGACTCCATTGATTTTGATTATCTTGGTATTACATCCGGATGCAGTCTGGATGAAGTAAACCGAATACTCGAAATGGATTACGATATGAATAGTGTTTTAACACACACCACTGATACCTATACCATATATATACTATTGGACGAAATCGGAACACAAGGGGTTACGGGAATATTTCTCTTAGGAGCAGACGTGAACGAGGCTGAATATACCTCTGAAGTTATTAGAGATGTTGAGCTTATGGTTTATGATCTGACCAATTCTATCCGAAGAAGAAATAATATTCCGTTATTATCCTGGTCCTCGTCTGCTGCCAAGGCTTCAAGAAAGCATTCTATTGATATGGCTGAAAACCGTTTTTTTGATCACTATGGATCATATAATAAATCCCCGGGGGATAGACTTAAAGAGGAAGGCATTCATTATCAATCAATAGGAGAGAATATCATTGCAGGATATGGAACTGCAATTTTCTCCAGCCATGCATGGTTTAACTCACCAGAGCACAGAGAAAACATACTGAATAAAGACTACAGAAGCTTAGGAGTTGGGTTTACATATCAGGAAGACAGTATATACAAAACCTATATCACACAGAAATTTTTCAGATAAAAATTAAGTTAAAAATATTTTAGTGCATCTTAAAATATAGTATTATACAAAGAATAATTGCTGATACTATTTTAGCCTTGATTAATAGGTACATTATAATGTATCCTTATACATGGGAGGATAGTGTATGAATCAGCAGTTATTTCATAAGGTATGTGATGATGTCATTGGACAACAGCCGGGTTTAATGGGTGTGGGTACCTTGGGCGAAAAGACTGTGCACTCCGTCCTAAAAAACTATTACGATACCAATGATAATAATCACGAAATTAAGATAGACGGCTTTATTGCAGACATATGTAACGGAAATGAAATAATAGAAATACAGACACGAAGCTTTGATCGTTTACGAAAAAAACTGCCCGTATTCCTGGATCGTTATCCTGTAACAATAGTCTATCCGATTCCATATATAAAATGGATTCGTTGGGTAGACCCACAGACAGGTGAAATAACTCCACCCAGGAAATCACCGAAAAAGGGGACTCCTTATTCTATCTTTCCTGAGCTTTACAAGATAAAGAATTATCTGTTAATACCAAACCTCAGACTAAAGATTGTTATGCTTAATATGGAGGAATATCGATTCTTAGATGGATGGAGCAAGGACAAGAAAAAAGGCTCCTCCCGATGTGATCGTATTCCCATAGATTTAATTCAGGAAATACATATAACCTGTCCTGAGGATTATTCCCTTCTTATACCGGAAGCCTTGGGGGACGAATTTACCTCGAAGGATTATAAGAAAGCCTCCGGTCTGTCTATGGGCGCTTCAAACATAGCGGTAAACATCCTTAATCATATAGGCTGTATTACAAGAATCGGGAAGAAAGGACGAGCTTATCTTTACGCCAGAAAAAAATATAAGTAAATAATAAAGGAGGTATGGGGGTTATGATAATAACCCCTTCTACACAACCATGAGTACAGAAAATTCAACAACCACAAACGACAACAAAAGCTTAGAGGCCTTACCCTCAATGGATGAATTTAAAGATCAAATCGACAATTCCTTTAAAAAAATCGTCGAGGGTGATATCCTAAAGGGCACAGTAATCGGTATTGCAGATACCGAGGTTAATTTGGATTTGGGATATTATACTGAGGGTGTAATCAAGCTGGAGGAACTAAGCAACGACCCCAACTTCTCGATTAAGACAGATGTCATTATGGGTGAAGTTATATCCGCTGTCGTTCTTAGCAAGGATGACGGAGAGGGCCGTATTCTGTTATCAAAGAAGCAGGCGGACGACGTCCTTTCCTGGGAAAAGCTGTCCGAGGATATGGAATCCAAGACTAAGGTAAAGGTAAGAATAGCTCAAGCCGTAAAGGGTGGTGTTGTAGCTTATCTATACGGTATCCGGGCTTTCATTCCCGCATCTCAACTGTCCATAGATTATGTTGAGGACCTGGAAACCTGGGTGGGAAAAGAGATAGAAGCAATCGTAATAACCGCCTCACAGGAAGAACGTAGACTTATTTTGTCCGGAAAAGAAGTAGAGTTGGAAAATGCCAATAAAAAAAGGGAAAGCAGGATATCAAAGTTAACCCGTGGGCTGGTAACGACGGGAACTGTTGATAAAATTATGCCATATGGCGCCTTTGTAAATATTGGTGAGGGTCTGTCCGGTCTGCTCCATATATCTCAAATCAGCGAGAAAAGGATCAAGTCTCCGAATGAGATTATTAAGGAAGGGGAAACCGTAACCGTTAAAATCCTTGATATCAAAGACGGTAAAATAAGCCTAAGCATGAAGGCAGTCGAAGACAAGGATGATATGGTCGTAGATGTTGAAGATACCCCTTCGTCCTATCAATCCGGCGAGGAGGTAACCACCAGTCTTGCATCATTATTAAAGAACATTAAGCTTTAAAAAATTAGGGGCTGCATCGCAGCCCCTTTGTATTTACATTTTATTATAAGAAAGGTAATAGGTCCAATAGGTACAATATTATAAATGCAATTGCTCCCAAGCCAATAAACTGCAGTATAAACAGCAACCATAATAAGGCTCGGTTGCCTTTCACTGTCTTATGTATCTTAAGATAATTTTCCCGTAAACCGGCCTGTTCTTCCTTAATATGGTATAACAACTGCTTATGCATCTCTGACATTTCCGTGTTCATATTATTTATCATTCGCTTGTCGAGTTCTTCCAGCTTATAATTAGTCTCGATGAGGGTCGCTGCTAAGCTTTCCATCTGGTCTAATGCTTTTCTTCCCTGATTAAGAGCCTCTTCACTTTGCTCCTGAGACCATCCGCTTTCCTTAAGCTTTATCTCCTCCAATTGCAAGAGAATCTCTTCCATCTGATTCATTATCTGAGACAGCTGCATCGATGTCTGAACGATGGATAGATGGCCTTCAACGGGTTGATTGTCCGCAAGGCTGAGTCTTTGAATAAACTCCTCCATGGACTGTTTATAGCGTTTTAGTACTTCTTTATACTGAGTCAGTCGAAAATCATTTCTGTCCTTGGTTTGGTCTTGGTCAGTATTCTCCTTGTTTTTTAAAAAAGGAAATAGACTCATTTGTACCCTCCTCTAACCGAATTATACTCCAAAGCCAAAAAGCATTCGGTTCTTTCCTGGTTTTTTCTTATCCTTACTATCCTTCTTTATGTCCTCGTTATCCTCTTTGTTCTGCTCCTCATCTACAATTGTTCCGAAGGATTCCACCGCATATGATTTGTATATTCCTTCACTATTAAAATCCTTTGACTGCTGCTCTGAATATTTTTGAATGTCTTCATTTATTGAAAGCATTTTTTTATCTAAGTATGAAACCAGCTCCGAGCATTCCCTCAGTTCTCTTCTAATATGGTCCGGTGCATTTCCTTCAAACTTATAATAAATCTTGTGCTCCAGGCTTGCCCAAAAATCCATGGCTATTGTTCTTATCTGTATCTCAACCTTAGTATCTATGGTAATATTAGACAGACAAACAGGTATGGCAACAATCATATGATAACTTGTATACCCATTCGGTTTTGGGTTGGCGATATAATCTTTTATTTTTAACACCTTTATGTCCTTTTGTGAGGATATCAAGTCGGCAATTCGGTAAATATCTGATGTAAAGGAGCAGATGATTCTAATACCTGCAACATCATTAACAAATTTTATAATATTATCAACGGTCAATTCTTTATTATATTGTCTTAATTTTTTTGCAATGCTTTGCGGAGTCTTAAGTCTGGACTTAATATGCTCTATGGGGTTATATTGATGCGTCAGTTTAAGCTCATTATTAAGTATTTCCAGTTTTGTGTTTATTTGTTTCAATGCCGCATCATATAGTAATAGAACGTGGCTCCACTCCTCCGCTTTATTATACATTATAGGTAGTTCCATTCAATCACAACCTTTGCTGATGTATAGTCAAACCGCACAAAATTTTCAGTCATAGTCGACCCAATATGTACAGTATAACATATAATTATGAACAAAGATTGAAGATTGAAAATTTTAATTAAAAGTTAATAATATCGTTATTATTTTATTTATTTTAAGCACCTACACTGGCAGCTATCACAATATTAACAATTGAAATTGTAATTATAGCAATAATGGAATAAATTATACGTTTTATTATCATATTGAGGTTGGTATAGTTAATCCTCTGGCATATTACAATATTTAAAATAATTTGAAATTTATTATTGACAATAGCAATTCTTACATATATAATGTTGGCAGACTATTACAGAAAGTGAGGTAAAACATATGACTTTATTATTAGCTAGAAATCAAATCGGTACAAAACATTTTAACGCTATAGCTATGTCCTTATGTAGAAATACCTCATGGAACTGTAAGAATCGAATTCGTTCATAAGTTATCCAATCCAACCCTGCTGCCTTTGGAAAGGATTAACTAAAACAATCCGGATTTTTGCTTGTTTGCCGTGGTATTTCTGCCACGGCTTATTTTATTTTAAGCTTTAGCCCGGTTTTTGACTACCGAACGTAATGCATCTAGGGAATGCAAGAAATGGAGGAGTAATGAATAAACTGTCTTACTATTTTAAGAAATATTGGTATGCGTATGCATTTGCACTTTTTTGTACTGTGGTTTCAGTCATTATGGATATGGTTTCTCCACAGATTACAAAGCGTATTATAGATCAGGTAATAATCGGTGGCGAGGTGGAATTGCTTACCTCTCTATTATTAATGATTCTGTTCATTGGATTTGGAAGGGCTATATTTGCCTATTTCAAGGAACTGGTTTTTGATACGGTTAGTTCAAAAATAGCTTCAAAGCTAAGAAAACGATTGTTTACCCATATTCAGGGTCTGTCGATCAGCTTTTTTGATGAGAACAATACCGGAGAGCTTATGTCAAGAGTAAAGGATGATGTGGATAGAATCTGGGCTGCTGCCGGATATGTCAGCATGCTTATCTTCGAGGTAATCATCCATACCGGAATTGCATTGTTTTTTATGTATAGACTAAGTCCCGGCCTGGCAATTATACCGACAATTGTGCTGCCCGTCGTAGCAGGTCTTGCGATTCTGATGGAGAATAAGCTGGGTAAAATATATGAGCAAATCAGCGAACAAAACGCCAAGCTAAATACCGTCGCACAGGAGAATCTTTCCGGTGTTCGTACGGTTAAATCCTTTGCAAGAGAAAAATTTGAGATAAAGAAATTCCTGTCTCATAATAAGCAGTATTATGATTTGAATATGAAGCAGTCCAAGGTATTTATAAAGCTTTATCCTTATTTTCAGCTGATTACAAAGCTTCTCCCTATGATAGTAATTTTATTTGGGGGATATAAGGTTATAAATGGCGATATTACTCTTGGAACCTTAGGCGCCTTTACCGAGTACTCTATGAACATAGTATGGCCTATGGAAATGCTGGGTTGGCTTTCAAACGATTTGGCCGCAGCGTTTGCTTCCTATAAGAGAATTAAAAAGATATTCGCTCAAAAACCTGTAATAATCGAGTCTGACAACCCTGTTATTTTGGATGAGGTTCAGGGCTCGGTAGAATTCGATAAGGTGTCATTGACTATTAATGATAAAAAAATTCTCTCGGATATTAGCTTTAAGCTGCCGGCAGGTAAAACCATCGGTATAATGGGTGCCACAGGCACAGGAAAAACATCAATCGTTAATATTTTACAACGGTTTTATGATGTGTCGGAGGGAGAAATTCGGCTGGACGGTGTTAATATTAAGGATTTAACCTTAAAGCAGCTTAGGGGAAGCATATCCCTCGTTATGCAGGATGTTTTCCTGTTCTCTGATACAATAAACGAAAACGTTAAATTAGGAAACAGAGACCGAATTATACAGGATGAGGTGATTAAAGCGGCCAAATATTCACAGGCAAGTGAATTTATCGACAAGATGGATGACCGCTATGAAACAATTATCGGAGAACGTGGAGTCGGACTGTCCGGCGGTCAAAAGCAGAGAATCAGTATTGCCAGAGCCTTAGCTAAGAAGGCACCCATACTTATACTGGATGATTCTACTTCTGCTCTCGATATGGAAACAGAGCATTTAATACAAAAATCACTGTCTCAGATTGATTCCACTAAAATAATAATTGCCCACAGAATATCAGCTGTAAGAAATGCCGATGAAATTATTATTCTGGAGGACGGTAAGATCACTGAGCGGGGAACACATGAAACTCTCCTTAAGGAGAAAGGATATTACTATCAGACCTACTTAGCACAGTACGGTGAATATTCTTCGAATCACAGCTTATCCCGTACCGGATCTGATGACAGGGAGGTGGCCATATGTCAATAAATGCAATAAGAGATGACGAGCAAATGAGCTCGGTCAATAAAAAAACCACTATGCTTCGCTTGTTCCGTTATCTATTAAAATATAGGTTAACAATCGTGATCGTTATTCTGATTATGCTGATAACGGTTGCAATCTCGATAATTAATCCTCTGCTAATTGAACGGGCAATTGACGTTCATATAGCCAACAAGGATGTAAGAAATTTAATAATGCTAATCGGTTTTGCCTTAGGAATAAATCTGGTATTTATCATATTGGTAAAAACAAGAATGTTCCTGATGGCAAAAATGTCAAATGATGTATTGCTTAGAATAAGACAGGAGTTATATACCCACATACAGAAACTCAGCTTTAACTTCTTTGACAGCAGACCGACGGGAAAAATTCTTGCGAGAATCATAGGGGATGTTAATTCCCTGAAGGATGTGCTTTCCGATAGTGTTACGACACTTATACCGGACTTTGTAACTATAAGTGCAGTGGTAATCATAATGCTTCTGAAGAATTGGCGCCTGGCACTGGCATCCTTAGTCAGCCTTCCGCTTATGCTTGGTGGTTTATGGTATATCGAAACAAGGGCCCATTTAAGATGGCGTATTCATAGGAAAAAAAGCTCGAATCTAAATGCCTTTGTTCATGAGGATCTGTCCGGAATGAGAATTATTCAAAGCTTTACGGCAGAGGGAGAAACTGAGGAAGATTTTGACCAGCTGCTTGCTGAGCATAGAGGTTCATTTATGAAGGCAGTGGTTATAAACGATGCTTTTTTCTCCGTAATAGACATCAGCTGGGGACTCGGTACTATCGCTATGTATTATGTGGCAATCAAGCTTATGGGTATAGGGGTGGATAATGTAGGAACCTTAATATCCTTCGGTATATATATTGGTATGTTTTGGCGCCCTATTATGAATTTAAGTAACTTCTATAATAAGCTGATTACTAATATATCAGGTGCAGAGCGAATCTTTGATATTCTGGACACCAAGCCTGAGATATCGGATGCCTCCCATGTTGAGGAGATGCCCGTTATTAAAGGCGAGGTAACCTTTGATCACGTAACATTTGCATATGATGGTGATACACAGGTTCTAAACGATGTCAGCTTTACCGTTAAGCCGGGAGAAACCATTGCCTTAGTCGGTCCCACAGGAGCAGGAAAAACAACCATCGTTAACCTTATAAGCCGTTTTTATGATGTTCAGCAGGGGAACGTATATATTGATGGCTTGAATGTTAAAGATGTGTCCATCGAGAGCTTAAGAAGACAGATGGGAATTATGACTCAGGATAACTTCCTGTTCTCCGGTACGGTAAAGGATAATATAAGATACGGTAAGCTGGATGCTACCGATGAAGAAATTATTGCGGCAGCTAAGGCCGTCAATGCCCATGATTTTATCATGAAGCTTGAGAACGGCTACGATACGGAGCTAAGGGAAAGAGGCGGCGGGCTCTCTATCGGACAGCGACAGCTACTGGCCTTTGCCAGAACCATGGTTTCTATGCCAAAAATATTAATACTGGATGAAGCCACATCGAGTATCGATACCCATACCGAGCTGTTGGTTCAGCGGGGCATTGAGGCGTTGCTTAAGGGTCGTACATCATTTGTAATCGCCCATAGGCTGTCTACAATAAGTAAGGCGGACCGTATATTTGTAATCGACCAAGGAAAGATATTGGAGGAAGGCAACTCCGAAGAACTCCTTGCAAAAAAAGGTCTGTATTACGACCTATACATGGCACAGTTTAAGAATATATAGTTGTGTCTATGAATTAACTTAAGGGACTGTTTCAAAATAACATTTTGAAACAGTCTTTTAAAATCTTCTTTTTGGTATGGTTACTATAAAACTGGTACCCTTAGTAAACTGGGTACGGACCTTTATTTTGCCGGTATGTGCAAGAATGATTAGCTTTGCCAGGGAAAGCCCTAGCCCGTGACCGCTGATATTTTGACTTCTTACATGCTCGGATCTGTAAAATCTGTCAAATATATGCTCCACATCATTTCTGGTCATGCCTACACCAGTATCTTGGACTGTAATAACACAATCTCCCTTATGGTTTTGACATAGGATCGTAACCTCATCACCATCGTTAGAATACTTAATTGCATTATCTATAAATATCCGAATGGCCTGCTTCAATGCCTGCTGATCACCATATACCTCTACATCCTCCAGTATTGGGCTGTTAATAATACGGTTTTCTGTAACCAGTCTGGTTTCCTTAACCATATCCTCAACCATAGGCCTCATATTGAATCTCTTCTTATGAAGCTTTAAGGTCTTTTTATCATGTCTTGATAAGAAAAGAAGCTTTTCCACAAGGTCCTGCATCGCACGGGCTTCATTTTGTATGGCTTCTATGGATTCCTCCAGTACCTCTTTATTGGTGGAGCCCCAGCGATCCAGCATATTTGCATATCCCTGGATTACCGCAATCGGTGTCCTAAGCTCATGGGAGGCATCCGATACAAATTGCTTCTGACTTTCATAAGAGGTTTCTATTCTATCGAGCATCTCATTAATAACATTTGCCAAATCCTTCAGTTCATTCTGAGTTCCGGCCACATTCAGCCTTGCACTATGTAGGTTATGGGCGCTCATGCGGCTTGCGGTTGCTGACATTATCTGAAGCGGTTCGAACAGCTTCTCATCGCTCTTTCTTCCTTTCTTAATAATAAGAGTAACTATGACAATATAAAGGATAATCAGCTTCCATAGCATTGACAGAAAGCTTTTATAACTACCTGTTAAATCATATTGAAAGATTACCTGATAAGGTTCCTCATCAACCGAAAACTCTATTTCCTCATTAACAACCAATATATGATTCTCGCTTTTTCTGTCAAAATGAATCCCATGAAAGAATGCCTTATCGGATGTTGGGTGATATGCTATGTCGTTATAAACTTCTTCTCCTGTGTCAGTATGTTCTATTTTCATGGAAAGGCCCTGCATAAAATAAGGATTAACATATAAGCTTCCTTCTGACTCACTGATGGAAGCTATTATGTCATCGGCCATCTTGCTGTAACCTTCTTTTTCCGTATACATATATATAAGAAAGAGTCCGATTATAAGTAAAATCCCATGGGTTATAAGCAGCTTGAGATATCCCATTGAAATCCGAAACAGAATAGACAGCCTCAAGCTATTCAAGAATGCCAATCTCTTATTTCGAATAGGGAGAATTATTTTTACCAATGTCCGACGTATAAATTCTAAAAAATTATCCCAGCTCATATTATCCCCTTTTGTCTAAGCATATAAATGATGTGTTTTAATCCTTAATAATATAGCCTACTCCTCGAACTGTTGAAATCAGATGAACGCCATATTTCTCATCTATTTTCTGTCTTAAATATCTTATATATACATCTACAACATTTGTATCTCCAAAATATTCATAGTCCCATACATGATTCAGAAGCTGTTCTCTGCTAAGAACGATATTCTTATTACGTATCATGTATTCAAGGAGTTCATATTCCTTCTTCGTTAAGGTCAGTTCGTCCTCTCCATAATAAGCGCTTCTGCTTGCGAGATTTAGTTTTAATTTCCCTATTTCTAAGTTTTCAAGCTTCGGCTCCTTCTGATTCTTCTTTCTGTTGAGAGCCACACGGATTCTTGCAAGCAATTCTTCAATCGCAAAAGGCTTAGTCATATAATCATCCGCTCCGGTGTCAAGACCTGCCACCTTATCTGACACATCATCCTTGGCTGTAAGCATTATAATGGGAACCTGGGATTCCAGACGAATTCTGCGGCATACTTCAATACCGTTTATCCCTGGAAGCATAATATCCAATATTACCAAATCCACATTCTCCTTCAGGGCCTTCTCCAAACCCTGTCTGCCTTCGCCGGCTATCAGTACTTCGTATCCCTCATGCTTCAACTCTAATTCTAAAAACCTGGCTATTTTTAGCTCATCCTCTATAATTAAAATCTTCGCCACCTGGTATCCCTCCCTTAATTTATCAATATCTGATTCTTATTGTAGCTTTTGACAAAGGATTTTTCAACATATCTATATTAGAATTTAATTAGAAATGAAAAGGAAGGCAAGGATAAGAGCTTTATACCTTTTCCCGGCCTTCCAAAAATTCAGTTATTATTAAATAAAAGAGTTCTTTAGCTTAATGTGGTTTTTACAGCCTTTACTACATTATCTACTGTAAATCCAAATTTCTCAAAAAGAACATTTGCGGGCGCAGATGCGCCAAAGCTGTTCATAGCTATAATAGCACCATCCAATCCAACATATTTTTCCCATCCGAAACCGGATAATGCCTCTACAGCCACTCTTGCTCTAACATTCTTAGGAAGAATACTTTCCTTATATTCATCTGACTGCGCTTCAAATACATCCATAGATGGCATACTGACTACTCTTACATCAATACCCTCTTTTAACAGCTCTTCCTGGGCACCTATTCCGAGCTGCACTTCAGAACCGGTTCCGATGATAATTGCATCGGGAACATCTTTCTTGGAATCGGAGACTATATAAGCACCCTTTAATGCCTCCTTCGAGGATCCCTTAAGCTGTGGCAGGTTCTGACGAGACAGAACCAGAGCTGTCGGTGTGTTTTCAGATGTAATAGCATAGTACCAGGCTGCAATACATTCTGTCGCATCCGCCGGACGATATACAGTGAAGTTTGGCATAGCGCGAAGCATTGCCAACTGCTCAATGGGCTCATGGGTCGGTCCGTCCTCACCTACACCGATACTGTCATGGGTAAATACATAGGTTAAAGGCATTCCCATAAGAGCGGATAATCTGGCCATTGGCTTTACGTAGTCGCTAAATACAAAGAATGTAGATACATATGGCTTTAAACCGCCGTGTAGCGCAAGACCGTTTCCTATTCCCGCCATGGCTAATTCTCTTACACCAAAATGTAGGTTGCGTCCGCTGTAATTATTTCTGGAGAATGAACCCTCGTCCTTCATTAATGTCTTTGTTGAAGGTGCCAGGTCTGCACTTCCACCGATTAAATTAGGAAGACGATTTTTAATCCTGTTTATTACCTGTCCGGATAGATTTCTGGTAGCATCGGGTTTATCATCATATGCCCAGAAGTCTTCATCATTAATTAAATCCTTAGCAGCATTTTTATCATGATACTTATCCCATAGCGCTTTCATTTCGGGATATTCTTTACTGTAGCTATAAAATAGTCTATTCCATTCCTCTTCAACCAAGGCATTCTTCTTGGCAATAGCCTTATAATTCTCATATATTTCTTCGGGAACCTCGAAAGCAGTCTCAGATGTCCAACCAAGCTTTTCTCTTAAGGCCTTTACATTCTCTACTCCTAGTGGCTCTCCGTGTGCACTTGCCATGCCCTCCTTTGGACTGCCGTAACCGATTTTAGTCTTGATGGTTATCATAGAAGGTCTGCTTAAGTCTGCCTTGGCAGCCTCAATTGCGGCACCGATCTCATCCAGATTATTACCGTCTTCGACAACTAGGGTCTGGAAGCCAAAAGCTTCAAACTTTTTCTTAACATCCTCGGTGAATGCTATATCTGTATCGCCCTCAATGGTAATTTTATTTGAATCGTACAGCACGATTAATTTACCTAGTCCAAGTGTTCCTGCCAGCGACATCGCCTCAGAGGTTATGCCCTCCATTATACATCCGTCTCCACCGAGAACAAATGTATAATGATCCACTACGGGATAGCCTTCCTTATTAAATATGGCTGCAAGATGAGCCTCTGCCATTGCCATTCCTACAGCAGTGGCCATTCCAGCTCCCAGAGGACCGGTTGTCGCTTCAACGCCAACGGTATGTCCGTATTCCGGATGACCCGGTGTTAAAGAGCCGTCCTGTCTAAACTGTGCCAAATCCTCAGATGTCAGACCATAACCAAACAAATGTAATAATGAATATAATAGCATGGACCCATGGCCACCTGATAAGATGAATCTATCTCTGTTCGGCCATTTTGGATTTGCAGGATTATGCTTCATATGTTTTGCCCACAATTCATAAGCCATTGGAGCGGCTCCAAGGGGGAGGCCCGGATGTCCTGAATTGGCTTTTTGTACTCCATCAGCGGATAAAACTCTGATGGCATTAACTGACATTATGTCTATATTGCTCATTATATTTCCTCCTTTAAATAAATGTAATTTTCACTTGGAATAAATCTGCTTATTAAAGCTAGTGTGTCGCATACAATACTAAATATACAATAAAATACGTTATGTGGCAACCGTCAATTGATAAACTTTTCCTATGATTTTTATTGTGAAACTTCTCCTCCATATGAATTTATATCTTCATATAATTATAGCTTAGAAAAGATCTCTCCCAAGCCTGCATTTATCAATAAATCTGCCTCCCGGTCATATGGTGTAACAGATTTATTTATTAATACCATCTTATCTTTGGAATAATATCTTATTAGACCCGATGCCGGATATACGCTTAAGGATGTTCCCCCAATAATAAGTATGTCCGCTTCCGCGATTGCATAAATCGCTTTGGAGACAACCTCATCATCTAAGCCTTCTTCATAAAGCACAACATCAGGCTTTATTATACCTCCGCATTCACAGGTGGGTACTTCCTCAGCCTCCATAATTTTATCAATGGTATAAAATTGACGGCATTTCATGCAATAATTTCGATACACGGACCCATGAAGCTCTAAAACATTTTTACTTCCTGCTCTCTGGTGAAGTCCATCGATATTCTGAGTCACTACAGCCTTTAGCTTTCCCGTGTTTTCCAGCTCGACAAGCTTTAGATGGGTTATATTTGGCTCGGTATCTTCGTAAATCATCTTCTCCTTATAAAACCTATAGAACTCCTTTGTATGTCTTATGAAAAAGCTATGACTTAATATGGTTTCCGGAGCATAATCATACTTTAGGTGATATAAGCCGTCAACACTACGAAAATCCGGTATTCCGCTTTCCGTTGACACCCCGGCACCTCCGAAGAAAACAATGTTATCACTTTTGGCAAGCCAATGTTTCAACTTATCAATACTTCTTTGTAACACAGTATCCTCCTTTGATAACCTACAGCATATTAATAATAGTAACCCTGTTCCGATTCTATGTCAAATTATCAACCATATATTATAAGGATAAATATACAAGTTCAACAAAAAACGACCTAAAATAGGTCGTTATTATGAGACATCGGGGACTCGAACCCCGGACACCTTGATTAAAAGTCAAGTGCTCTACCGCCTGAGCTAATGTCCCCTTTAATATAATATTAAAATGCCCAGAGCCGGAATTGAACCAGCGACACGAGGATTTTCAGTCCTCTGCTCTACCAACTGAGCTATCTGGGCACGGTATACTTCGTCTCTTAATGACGCAAATAATTGAATTGCGGGGGTAGGATTTGAACCTACGACCTTCGGGTTATGAGCCCGACGAGCTTCCAGACTGCTCCACCCCGCGATATTATTTTGTTCGCATACCATATTGCTAAGCGGCGAACTTATATATATTATATGGCTTACGCCAAATGGATGGGGAAGGATTCGAACCTTCGAAAGCATCGCTAACAGATTTACAGTCTGCCCCCTTTGGCCACTCGGGAACCCATCCATATAATATCAACAATCGAGTCTTTGTTGAAAGCCGATGATCGGACTCGAACCGATAACCTGCTGATTACAAGTCAGCTGCTCTGCCAATTGAGCCACATCGGCATTTCATTTTAAAATCAATGGGACCTATAGGGCTCGAACCTATGACCCCCTGCTTGTAAGGCAGGTGCTCTCCCAGCTGAGCTAAGATCCCTTGGGATTATTATGTACTATATCATATATTTCATTCCTTGAAATATATGTATCTTGTCACATAATATAAATTTATATAACAATTAATTTTAATTGTAAAACGACCCAGAAGGGACTCGAACCCTCGACCTCCGCCGTGACAGGGCGGCGCTCTAACCAACTGAGCCACTGGGCCAATA
>JAAYTK010000084.1 GCA_012523775.1 Clostridiales bacterium
GTTGCCCACGCGTTACTCACCCGTCCGCCACTAAGTTTAAGCTACTTCAATTCCGAAGAAAATCTGTAAAATAAACTCCGTTCGACTTGCATGTGTTAGGCACGCCGCCAGCGTTCATCCTGAGCCAGGATCAAACTCTCATGTTTAAGTTTAATCCAGTTTAGATAAACTCTAGCCTTAGCTGATATTAAATCAACCGTTGTTGGCAATAAATAACCGAAGAGGTTATTTAATAAGTGTTTGCTTGCAAACACTTTATCCGTTTTTCTTTACTGTTTTAAGGTGTATCAACTTATCACTAAATCGATACTGTTCGTTTCTTGAAAATCTATTTTGAAGTCCCATGTGTGAAGACTTCAGTTTTTTAGAATTTTCAGGGTTGTTTCACTGTTCAATTATCAAGGTGCTTTTCTTGCTATAACATGCTGTTCTAATGTTTTTTCGCCGGCTCTGTGTTTGGTGCCGACAAGAAATAATATTATCACACTTGTTTAGCTCTGTCAACCACTTTTTTAAATTATTTTTTATTTCTTGTTAAAAATAATCTTTTTTGCGGTTACCCCGTTCAACGGGGCAAGGAGTATTCTACTATAGATGCTAGTCCTTTGTCAAGCATAAATTGTATTAATTTTTTGTACAATTTCTACCATTTTAAATTTGATCATTTTTGCACCAATTGTATAGCAAAACCTCCTAGCTCTTGATTGAAGTATACCGCTTGCAAATTACCCTTATTATCAAATCTCTTGCTTTCCTCATTAAATGTATAACCCTGCTTCATAAGATGGTATACTGCTCTTTCTATAAAGTTTGTCTGTACTGCAATATGTCCTCTCTCTCCTATATAAGGTTTCTTCATAAGCTCTATTGAACTACCTGCAAATATAGAGCTAGTACCAACCGTTTTTTCGAATCCAAACATCTTGTCAAAGGAATCCGATACCTGTTCTGCCTGCTTTTCATCATCCATATTTATTCCGACATGGCTAAGCTTAAAGCCTAACATCATAGTAACTGCTTCCTTAGTAAGCTCTGTGATCTTACCAAAGTCACCCGCCTTAACCAAATCATCTTTAACCATCCAGCTTCCGCCACAAGCAATAATCTTAGGAAAATCAAGATAGGATATTAGGTTAGACGCATTAATGCCACCGGTAGGCATAAACTTCATATTACCATATGGAGCTACCATGGCTTTAATCATAGCTAGTCCACCTGCTGCCTCTGCTGGAAAGAACTTAACCACATCAAGTCCCAGCTCGATTGCTGCTTCTATATCACTGGGGGTTGAGCATCCTGGTGTAATAGGTATACCTCTCTCTACGCAATAGTTTACCACCTTGGGATTTAAACCAGGGCTAACGATAAAGCTCGCGCCTGCTTTTACAGCTAAATCCACCTGCTCAGTCGTCAGTACTGTTCCAGCTCCTATAAGCATATCGGGAAATGCTTCCCTCATAAGTCGAATCGATTCCTCGGCTGCTGCTGTTCGAAATGTTACCTCTGCACAGGGAAGCCCACCATCACATAAGGCTTTCGCCAAGGGAACTGCATCCTTAGCATGGTCTAACTTAATTACAGGTACAATACCCATCATCTGTATTTTACTTAAAACCTCATTCATATTTATTCTCCTTAGCTTAAAACATTTTTACCGCATTTAAAACAATATTTAAAAGAAAGTTCTTATCATATATAAAGCTTAGTATCTCGCTACTTTCAATCTGTTGAAAGGCAGTCCTTCCCAATTCACTGCCGCTAAATACAGTTATGACGATAAATAATATCCATACTATAATTACTCCCTGAAGGCCTCCAACCAAAAAGCCTGCCATCTTATTAATTTGATTTAATATAGGAAGCTTACTTATTATATTAAGCGCTATGCTTATAACCCAGAGTCCAACAAACACTGCAATAAATGTAAGAACAAAGGCTAAAGCATTAATCACTATCCCGCTAACATGAGATACTATATATGATTTTATGTTTGCTTCCTGCTTTTCCTTATTCTCCTGTAGAGATTCCTTAATAGACTTTGGCAAGGGCAATCCTTCTATAATATCATCCCCTTCTCCAGTCTCTACCTGCTCCTTGAATAGCATGTCTTCTACCTTCTGAGATGTCTTCTCATAGAAA
>JAAYTK010000085.1 GCA_012523775.1 Clostridiales bacterium
CCAATGACCATAATTAAAAAATATTGAATAATAGCCATGCCTATTCCCGTAAAAACGGATATCATGGATGCCATACTTTGCTTAACAATAACTGTTTCGTTAGTCCAAGACAGATTAGGAAAGCTTAGGTTTATAACTAATCCATACAGAGATACGAAGATGGAGAAGGAGGCAGCCAATAACACAATCAAAAGACTATCTATAAAAGATAACTGCATAGTATAGCAAATTAACAACGAGGCCAAAAGTGTCGGAGCAAGAACCGTAAGGTTAACTAAAATCTTTGATGCAAAAATCATTAATACGGATACCGGTAGGTTCTTTGCGATCCAAATCTGCTTACCCTCAATAGATATAGAAGCCATAGTCGTACAGGATGTCGCTATACAAAAAACTATAAACACAGGTATAATGTTCTTTATTGCACCGTTATAATTCAATTCTCCTATTAAGGCATTAACATCTATAAATGGTAGGGCTATGGCACCCAGTACCATGATAACCACACCAAATCCAGTATTCATCACATATACCGCAGAAGCAAAATACCTTTTAAAATCCTTCTTATATAATGCTATTAATGGCGTGGAACTCTTTAGGCTCTTTGTCCTTCTAATCCCATTGTTTTTATTATATCTCCCCGTCATTAATGTTGAGTTTATCCGTTTGAACACCTTTCCGACTACAAAAGAAAAAACCATAAAGGTAAATAAGGATATTGCCACGAATATAATCAACGATATAATGTCCCCTTTAGTAACAACATTAGAATAAAGATGTGTCAAGGGGTAGATATTATTTATCTGATTATTAATCTCCTGACTAATTTCAAGTAATTCCTGCTTAGAATCTCCCAAAAACAGAGGGAAAAACATCATTGCTATCAGAACCAAAAAAGAAAAAACCATATATACGATATTGCTGTATCTAAACCGCATGGATAGATATGTAAGAGCAGTACCTAAAAAAGCCGCAATAATTATAGGAATCAATGGAATAAAAAACAGCAGTATTATACTGAATACATAAAATTGTATTCCCGGTTGAACAAGTATTCCATAGGCTACCATCATGGGAATCATAATAATTAACACGAATACTATATTAATCGAATATAATAGTATTAGCCTGCTTGCCACTATCTGACTATTACTTACAGGCAAAGACATAACCATATCATAGTCCTTAAATCCAAATATAGTTCCTTTAACCTTATATATTGTGGTAAATAATACCATAATGCTTGTTAAAGCCATGAACAACGATGGTAACAGCTCTAAACTATTAATCGTCTTAAGACCCATTCCGGTCACATAAGCATAAAAGAATGACACAGCACTCATAAGTATAGTAAAGATTACAAATCCTGCATATATAATACGTGTCTTTTTATTTTCTTTCTTACCTAAGGGAAACATATTTCCGAGAACTGCCCATAGCTGAATACTAACTAATCGAATAATTTTTTTCATATATACCTCCATCAAAAGGCAGCATTATCGGTCTCTATCAGCTCCATAAACACATCCTCAAGGCTCGAATCTCCCTTAACCTCTTTAGTAGGTCCAAAGGCTACAAGCCTTCCATCCTTAATAATGCCAATCTTATTACAAAGCTGTTCTGCCACAAGAAGAACATGGGTAGAAAAGAATATGGCACTACCGCTACGGCAAAGTTCTTTCATTATGTTTTTTAGGGTTAGAGAAGCTTTGGGATCTAATCCCACAAAGGGTTCATCCAATACCAAAAGCTTCGGTCTATGAATTAATTCCGATATAATGGCAAGCTTTTGCTTCATACCATGAGAATATGATGAGATCGAATCTCCCAAATTATCCTTTATCTCTAATGCTGCTGCATATTTTTCTATGGCCTGCTCCCTATCAGATTTGCTTACTGCATAAATATCTCCTATAAAATTCAAATATGCAATTCCGGTCAAATGGTCATACAAATCCGGGTTATCGGGAATATATGCTGTTATCTTCTTACATTCTACCGGGTCCTTCTTGATAGAAATTCCGTCGACCAATATATCACCCTCGTCGAAATCCAGTACGCCGGCAATGGCCCTAATGGTAGTCGTCTTACCTGCCCCGTTGTGACCGATAAAACCAAAGATATCACCACTATTAATTTCAAGACTTAAATTGTCTACAGCCTTTTTACCACCCTTATAGCTCTTCGAAAAATTTACAATGCTTAGCATGAAAGCCTCCTCCTATATATCAAATGCTTCATTGAGCAGTTCAGTACCCTCCAATACAAACCTTGAGTCCTTTATTATTGGAATGATCGTTCCGTCATATAAAACAGCCGATATTTCCTCTATCTCATCGTAAGGAAGGGTTATGTCCGTGTGACAGTTGAAATATGCCTTTTTCGGGTCCGACATTCTAAGCAGTGTATGCTCATTATCCCTCGCTATAATTTCCTTGCCATCAGGATTATATACCTTTAAATCCTCCCTCATTGAATAACAGGTATCCCCGATTGCAAAGTGAGGGCCTGTCTTTTCTGCTATAAGTATCGGCAGCTTAGGTGCTATATCGTATTTCTTACCCATCATGTAAGCTGTTGTATTCGTACCAATCGCGAACTCTCCGATGGGCAGAGTATCATGATTGTAAAGCAGATTTTCCTTTATAAAGCTCTTATTCATATCGGTGTCATCAAAGTTCTTACAGGAATAATCAGTTATAAATCCATCCTCAAAAACCAGCTCCAAATCACGATAAGCCAGCTCATTGAGATATACTAAAGGTACATGAAGAACTCCTCGGGTTCCCTTAAGCTGCGGTGATGTAAACACTTCACCGACAGGGATATTAACATCCGCCACACAGTTCTCAAAATTAGTTTCCTTCGTCGTATCCTGCAGTGGATGAAGCTTCACCAGTAAATCGGTACGATTTTCTCCTTTACCCAGAATTCTGACATATTCTCCTTTGTCCAGTGTATCTATGATGCTTTGCTGAATTCTTTGATATACATCATTATCCAACGTATTTACCTTAACGGTTGCTTCAAAAATTTCCTCAAAATCCTTCCCTATCTCGTAGATGGGATAAGATATAATCGTAAATGAAGTCTCTTCAAGCTTATAGTATTTCTTTGCCAACAGCCTGTCTTCCCTATAGTAATCTGTCATCAGCTTTTGTTGACTCTTGTTTAGCTTAATTGCCTCCGGCTTGTCAATTGGCGAGAACAGCTCCTCACCAAAAACCTCTATAAGAGTAGGTCCTGCATAATTCTGAGTAAAATGCCTGACCTTCTCTAAAGCGGATACCTTTGCCTCCAGAAGCTTCTTCTGATACTGTGAATTCATGAAGATACCGATATCGAAACGATGGTCATAATCATACTGCTTATTAGGAGATGAGCCATGGTATCCGATCTTAAGATGCTGCCTTTTATATAATGTGATATAAGCCGCCCGATAAAGTATTGAATCCAAGCCGATTTTCTTGAAATTATGTATAACTTGTCTTACCACTCTCTCAAAACCGATTTGATATCTTATATTAACATTATTTTTAATACTAAGATCAAGCCTGTTGGCTTTGAATCCCCTTACAAATCCCGATGTAAAGGTATCAGCCATGGCTTCTATTCTATCATCTGACAGACTGCTTATAAACTCAGCCGTTCTTATCTCATTTTCAGATATATAATCTCCGTACTGATATAGATATGAAGGGTCATTAAAATCCGATTTCATAACAATATCCCAAGCGAAGGTATAATTAGGGTCAGCAGTCTCGACGGTCCTTTGATTAATAAGAATGTCAACATAATCATTCATAAAATCCGATATGGCTCTTCTTATGTCCTTAGGGGTAAAGCCATCCTCCCAACGGGCATAGAAATATATCTGTAGGAAAAGCTCAAGATATATTGTGTGAAGATATAACTGCTTCTCATAGGCATATACTATGGTACCTCTAAGCTCGGTATATAAAAATGACAGCAGCTTACCATACCTGTTACCCAGTCTTTCACAGGCATAGGTTGGATTAGCATAACTGTGGTTATAATTGTCACCGGTTATGTCCTCATATAGAGAACGATTTATTGATTTTAGTTCATTAAATGTTAACTTGGAATAAGAACCGTCCTTAATCATTCCTGACACGTTGTCCACAAGAATAAGGAATGATGCTACTCTCTGAAAATAATCTCTTAAGGGCACCCTTACATCCTCTTCTGACCCAATCTCCCTAATACGCTCCATGGCTAAATCATAACGTTCCTTAATCACTTCATTTTGATCTTTAAATAAATTCATATTATCCATATACTCTCCATTCTGCTTTTATGTATTATGTTTTTTTATCAATATAAACCTAAAATATAAATAATCATAAGAATAATAAGCATAGTACCATTGGTCACTATACCTATCATGGGAAATCTATAATATATATCTCTCTGCTTCAGTCCCTTATAGGAAAGGACAAATCCAAACAATCCCAATACAAATATAAAAATACCGATAATACCAATATATAAGCCTGCCTCACCACCATTTACTCCGGATATAATACAGATTGCCACAAAACCGATTACCGTTAAGATACCAATCATCGCCGACAAAATCCCAAGCCGTGTATGTCTTCTGCCGGAAAACTGTATGGTCTCTTTTTTCTTAAAAAGCCTAAGAATAAATACTCCTCCCTTCTTTCTGGCATTATTATATAAACAATCACTATTTCTTGTATTTCCTCTTAACAATTGAATGTGTAATAAGGAATGAAAAATATCCCAGAATTCCTCCCAGTGAATTCATTAAAATATCATCCACATCAAAAACTCCTACCTTTAACAGCAGTTGAGCCACTTCAATGATCAGACTAAACAGAATACATAATATAACAATTAAATAAAGCTTACGGTATGATCTGTTGAGAAGGGGCAGAAAAAAACCATAGGGCATAAAGGCTATCACATTGCCAAAAATATTGATTAAGAAACCCTCCTGTCCTATCTGCTCTCTATATTTGAAAAAGCGCTTGATTTCCTTAAACAGCTCCAAATTATAATTATGTGTAATTAAATCCCTTCCGAATTTTTCGCTGAAAAATAAAAAATATGACAGTAGCAAAATATATATATAGAAAATAACCCAGCATACCAATAGAATTCGTCTTTTATTTACTTCCTTCACTTCATTAACTCCATGTGTTTTTTATTATATTTTCCTGATTTACCATTATTATTCATCTCCTGATAAATCCTAGGTTTATTATAAGTCAAATACATACTCTAGTAAAGGAATAATGCGGGAATATTTGCAGATAATACATGAATGATGTAAATGATTCTACCGAGAAGAAAGGCCGTCTTATATGAAAAGATTTGATGATCTGTACCATGAATTACTTAAGGCAACCCTTGAGAACCGTGAAGAAGAATATATTGAAACTCTTGACCAAATTGATACCTACCAACTGGACTGTCTACTCCATCCTAAAAAACATCCCCTTGTATGGTTTACCGATGAATGTGACTGTCCGGATGAAAGCAGACATTGTGTAAAAGTATGCCCCTTTCATGCCATATATCCCGATAAAAGCGGTAAGCTGCATATAGATGAAGAGGCCTGTGCAGGCTGCTCATTCTGCATACAGGAATGCAGAGCAAAAAGGCTCACGGGAAGTAAAGATATTATACCTACATTACAGGCTATTCGTTCCCATAAGGGCTTGGTATATGCTCTTATCGCTCCTGCTTTTTTAGGTCAGTTCAGTAATGACGTCAGCCCCGGCAAGCTTAGAAGTGCATTTAAGAAAATCGGATTTGACGGAATGCTGGAGGTAGCACTTTTTGCCGATATACTTACGCTTAAGGAAGCACTGGAATTTGATAGGAACATACTGACAGAAAATGATTTTCAACTGACAAGCTGCTGTTGCCCCGTATGGATTGCCTGGATAAAAAATATATACAGTGATCTTGTACCCCATGTACCTCCTTCAGTCTCACCGATGATAGCCAGTGGCCGTGCCGTCAAGGCAATGTATCCTGATGCTTTAACGGTATTCATAGGACCATGTCTTGCTAAGAAGGCGGAGGCCAGAAATAAGGATATAGCCGATGCTGTAGATTATGTGTTAACCTTTCGGGAAGTACAGGATATCTTTGATATCATGGAAATCAATCCTGCAGACATGGAGGACAGTGAAAAAGACCATTCGTCCAGAGCAGGCAGAATATACGCGTATACGGGAGGGGTAAGCGAAGCAGTCAAGCTAACCCTGGAGCGTCTTAATCCAAACCGTAAAATAACGCTTCGAACGCAGAAGGCGGATGGTGTAAAGGCCTGCAGAGATTTAATTAATGACTTAATAGCCGGAAAGACCACAGCCAATTTCTATGAGGGAATGGGGTGCAAAGGCGGATGCGTAGGAGGTCCTAAGGCTATTATCCCCCATAAGGAGGGACGAATAAATGTTGAGGAATATGGAACGCTGGCAGCATACCCTACACCTATCGACAATCCCTATGTAATTGAACTATTAAACCGCTTGGGCTTTGAAACAATAGAGAGTCTGTTGAATGAGAGTGACATATTTACCAGGAAATCCTTAATCAGATAAAAACCCTGAATATCTGAAATTACAGATATTCAGGGTATATTTATGTTTTATGATGTTCTTTATATGCTGTAATGCTTAGTATGCTGCAACTACAGTATACTGGCTCGCCATAGGACCAACCTGATTACCGCTTAAATCCACAATCTCATTCCTTAGTATATTAATTCTTAATGCCGTATTTCTTTCAGGTGGATAGTCAAGCTTAATAATTACATTGTTGCCTTCTATGGTTACCGTATTACCTATCTCATAATTGTATTGAACATTAGTTACCTTAACCTCCATAGTTCCGGCTATATTCTCACTGAATCTGAGCACTATCTCATCTGTCTTGGTCCTATCGAATGTAACAGGAGAAATGAAGGTTGGTCTCTTATTGTCCTTCAGGTCTACTATAATTTCGAAATCTGTAATCGGAGCAAAGTTGCCGCTATAGCTCTTAACACCGTTTATTATAATAGGTCTTGGCAGCGATATATCAATTGCTCCTTCCGTAACGGTAAGTACGACCGTGGCACCGCTGTCATTGGTATTCTTTATGACCTGTGCACTAATAATCTGAACACCCGGTATTGTATAATTCCTTATGTCCTGAGCTGAGGCTACATCAAGCCTGTATTCAAATTCCAGATATATCTGGCTTAGGTTCGTCGTGGACTGTGCAGCCATATATGGTCCGGGTAGTTCAATGTCTTGCCCTACGGCGTTATTTATACTTACCGTCCTGGCTATGCCATAGTTTCTGAAGTTATCAACTACGAAATACTGGTCAAGTGTAAAGGTATAAGTACCAATGTACGGCATATTACCTAATTTCAACTTCAGTTCCTTCGGATCATTCGAAGCCAGACCGGTGTAGGTAATGCTGGTTTGCATAATCTCTTCTGAAATCGTTACTATTGAGGCAGTAAACATACCGGTATTACTATTGAGGGATACATCCTTATTGTATGTCAGAGTCAGGATATTTGTAGCAGGATCGAATTCTTGCTTAATCAGATTCGGACCTGTCTTCTCTACATCAAAGTTTACGGTTCTGCTGTTCGGTTGATAAGCAGATGTATCTTTTGGATCAACATTATATCCGTCCCATCCGGTTATGGTAACCGTCTGCCTACCGGTCTTTTGAGCATCAACCTCATTTAGGGTATAATGTACCATCTTAGGATTCTTGGAATCGACTTCACCCATCATAGTAGAACCAAATTCCAGGGAAGCATAACCGCCAAACTGAATCGAACGGTCAAAGGTTGCTGTCAGTGTGTAATAGCCTGTTCTTAATACTGTTAGCAGTTTGGCCTGTGGCTTTGGAGTATTATCCGTACGAAGGGTTATCGTAATTGTATAATTCTTCGGCATATTTCCGGCCATATCCTTGATGCCCGATAATGTTACTGCAAATATCTTATTAATATCTGTATAAGCAATATTGGACAGATTAATTGTTAAGGATTTCTTGTCATCGCTAGGTATGTAATTACTCTTGTTATTCAGGAAGCTTATTGTCGTCGGATCGGCACTTGAGGTAGATGTACCGGCAACCAATGATGCATTGGATACGTTAAATCCTGAAAAATCAATCGGTTCAGAGAACGTAATAGTCGAAATCATTCCCGAATCATCCAGAGTAACTGACCGTACCTCAGGAGCTTCATTGTCCACATAACTGATATACTTATAGTATTCCTCGATAGCCACTCCGTCTGTTGTCTTAATCTTATTTGTGAAATTAATTACATATTCCCCTTCAAATCTGTTTTCGGAGGTAATTGTAAGTGTCTTATTGTCGGCTGAAAGCTGTGCGGTCAATTTACCCGGATCGGCAGCCATAACTCCCTTGATATTCTTCCTTAGAGACAATTCAATACTGTCTAGTAAAGCATTGTTCTTTCCGATAACGGTACTCGCATCGATAGGACTGTCAAATACCGCTTTGATTTCCGTACTGCCGACTATATCTGCGGAAGCTACTGTTGCAGAGGGGCCTACAACTTCAATTATAATCGCATCGTTAACTATACTCTTAGCCGCATCGGCTGCGGTTGATTTCCTTGCTGCCGTAGCCACAAGAATAACCTTGCCGGGCTTTGTTGCCTTTACAATACCGCTTGAGGAGTTTGTAATCTCGATACACGCACTGTCTCCTCCTCCTATTGACCAATATGTCTTGTCTGAGGATCCTGCAGGTACTAAATCTCTGTTAAAATTATAGCTCTCTCCTAACTGAAGAATATGTGCACCGTTAACCTCTTTAGCATTGTTTATCTTTATTTTAGTTGCCGGGATAATAACTGTAACCTTACAATTGAGAGTCTTGGTTTTGTTAGTAGGATAAGTAATGATACATCTTATTGTTGCAGATCCTTTACCTACTGAAGTAACAAGTCCTTTACTGGAAACCCTGGCCACCTTGGTATTGGTCGAGGACCATTTATATTTACTGCCATCTACTTTATTCTTGATATCAAGCTGGTAGGTCTCACCCTCGCCAATAATTTCAACCTTAGTCTCTTTGAAGGACGGTGTTGCTGCGAATGCATCAGATTCACCCTGAAGCCATAATAAAGATGTTAATATCAGCACCATAACCATTATCAGGGTTACCTTCTTGCCTGGGTTGTTCTTCATACTAATTCCTCCTATGTATTTTCCGCATTTTCTCATCCATTATACAATATATAGTATCATAACAGTAACAATTTGTCAAAATCTTGTTATAAAGTTTAATATTTTCTTAAGAGTTATTTATTACCACTTTTCTCTGCTTTTTTGCGTTCTATAGCCTCACATTCCTTCTCCTCACCCTTTATCTCCCAATGGATCAGAAAGGCCAATGCCGCACGTAGTAATATAATTCCCCCTACCATAGCTATGTCTTGCCATTTTGTCACACCTACGGTTCTTAATATCTCTCCGCCCATTTTAAATTCAAGTCCTAATGCCATTCCTTTGGCTAATTCCAGTCTGGTATATGGGCTTTTCTTTACATAGTTATAAACTCCAACTATGCCTGCTAAAACAAGTATAACTACTCCAACAAATTCAAACATCAGAGTTCCTGCTTCGCAAGCAATGTCTAACCATACATGTAACTGCTCCATTCTTGTGTCTCCTTCTTAAAATTATTATTTTATTATTTTATTATGGTAGTAATTGACGAATCTTAGCATATCTAAGACCAATATAATAATAAAGTATTTGTCCTTAAAAGTAAAGAAACAAATATAGTCAAACATTGTATAAACTTATAATGTTATGGCTAAAAATAAAAGAGAATTTTCTAATAATATAAGTTTGTACTTTCTTTTTTTTCATATCAGAATTATAATAATAGAATAGTATATAATTATAATTAATAATTCCATAAATATTAAAAGAAAGGATAAGAAAGCATATGAAAAAATTTGGTAAATTTATTATTGGTACCCTCTCTTTAGCTACATTAGCAGCCGGTGCTTATTATGTGTATAAGAACTTTATTAAAAAAGACTACTCCGATGATTTCGACGAGTTCGAAGATGACTTCGATGATTTTGATGATTTTGAAATTGAGGAAGATGACGATTCCGATGAAGCCAGAGAATATGTCTCAATACAGATAGACACGGAAAAAGCCGATAATACCGATGAGGAAGTCGAAGATACAGAGACAGAGGAAGTGACTGCCGAGGAGGAAGATAAGGCTGAGACAAAAGAGGATACAACTGAGGATGAAAAATAGTAATAATATAGGCCGCTTCAGAAAATCCTGAAGCAGCCTATTTTTATTCTAATCTTTCTTTAATATCATTTATTAGTGATTCATGGTCAGCCGTACTGTATATGCTATGGGATGTTATGTCACCTAGGGTGTTATCCACTGTTATCGAAGCCTCTCCTATTATAATCTGACTGTCTTTATCCTCACCAATGAGTTTGATTATATATTGTGCATCATCATCGTTCATACTATTCGTAAAGAGATAGTTGTCCATTACAGAGTATATATCATCTATTTGCCCCCGATCCGTTATCGTCCTTGTCTCACCCGTTATCACGGAGGTTATTGATATGGTAATAACATCAATGGGCTCTATTACGATGATATCGCTAAATGTAAGCGAAATTACATTACTGGGAGCCTTATCCTGTCCGCCCGTTTCTTCTTCATCCATCTTTTGGTCTGCTTTCATGAGTATATCTAAAGTTTGGTCATAATCCGCAGTATCCTCTTCGATAAGAGCATCGTCAACTGCAGGTTCTGATTTCATTTCCTCAGAGACGACATCACGGACTCTTTCAGAAGTCAAATACATTTCCTTGCTTCCGCTATCATAGCTTACAGAGTTATCTGATTTGGACTCCATCTTCATTTTAGGAGCAAACAGCTTTATTGCATTAAGGCCTGCTACAAGTATAAGGGCTGCTGCCGCAACAGTAATTAAGGTGCGAATATTTCTGTAGAAAGAAATCGGCTTTTCATTCTCCTTATATCTCTTGTCTGTATCTAAATTCTCTGCCTCCTGCTGCTTAATTGCCTTCAATGTTCTATTGATTAAATCTTCAGATATACTGATTCCCTCTGCCTCCAGGGAAGCATTCAGATGTGATTTTATGTTTAAATCATCTATTTCTATTTCGTTTCTTTTCATTTGCTTATAACTCATCTGATATCCTCCCTTCCAACATTTCTTTTAGCTTCTGCCTTGCTCTTGAAAGCCTGCTCTTGGCGGTTCCTTCTGCAATATTAAGAGACTGTGCCGCTTCTGCTATCGTCATCTCCTGGAAATAAACGCATAGCACTATATCTCTATATTTTGAAGGCAGGGAAAGGACTGTTTCTTTAATCAAATGATTGGTGTCTTGCTTCTCAACTTCATCGTAATCAGAAACGCTGACAATAGCATCCTCCTGATACTCCATCATGGGAACAACTCTCCGATTATATGCGCTTTTCAAAAAATCCTTACAGGCATTAATCGTAATTCTGATTATCCATGTCTTAATACTGGAATTTCCTTCGAATGTGGAGAGCTTCTGATTCACTTTAATAAAGACTTCCTGAAATATATCCTCTGCAGTATGGATATCCTTGACATACATATATGCCGTTCTAAGCACATCATTACCATATTCCCTTATTAATGCTTCTATCTCATATGCAGGAGAATCTTCGGAATGGTCATTTTGCATATCCTTTTGCATCCAATTATCCCCCTATACTATACCTTATAATCTGTCCGTAATATTTTAGCTAGTTATAGTATACATGTACCGTCTGTCAATGTAAATGGCAATTTGGATGCGACCCAATCTTCTTTCCCTTTCTGCTTATTAGACGCTATTGCATAAGATAAGGTTCCGTATGTTAATAAATTAGTACCCATTTAACTCCTGATTACTGTATGACAGCCGGTATAGACCTGCGTATACTCCGTTTTTGGCCAGTAGCTCCTCATGGGTGCCTGATTCCTTGATACCTTCCTGAGTAAGTACAAGTATTCTCCTCGCGTTCTTAATGGTCGAAAGTCTGTGAGCAATTACAAAGGTTGTACGACCCTTTGCCAACTTCTCGAGGGACTCCTGTACTACCTTTTCGCTTTCGTTATCCAAGGAAGATGTTGCTTCATCAAATATTAGTATGGGTGGGTTTTTTAGAAAAACTCTGGCTATACTTAGTCTTTGCTTCTGTCCGCCCGAGAGCTTAACTCCACGCTGACCGATATCCGTATGATACCCATCGGCAAGCTCCATAATAAAGTCATGGGCATTTGCATTCTTTGCCGCCATTATAATTTCTTCCTCGGTAGCATCGGCCTTTCCGTATCTAATATTATCAAGCACCGTACCCGAAAACAGATATACATCCTGTTGAACTATACCTATGTTTTTACGAAGTGATTTAAGCTTAATGTCTCTTATATCGATTCCGTCCAATGTAATTTTTCCTTCAGTAACCTCATAAAATCTTGGTATCAGACTGCACATTGTAGTCTTTCCGACACCGGATGAACCCACTAAAGCAATATACTCTCCGGCATCTACCTTTAGATTAATATTCTTAAATACATTATCCGTGGTGTCGTTATATTTGAACGAAACATTCTGAAACTCAATCGTACCCTTTACATCCTCAATTTCAATGGCATCAGGCCTGTCTACAATATCCGGCTCAATCTCCAAAATTTCATAAAACCGGTTAAAACCTGACATACCATTTTGGAACTGCTCGGTAAAATTAATCAGCTTCTTTACCGGGTCAACAAGAGTATTTACATATAGTAAGAACGTCAGTAAATCTCCTACATTAATAATCTCATGTGCTATAAACAAGCCTCCACCGGCAATAACCGCTATGTTAATTAGGGCTGTAAAAAGAGTCAGTCCCGAATGAAATAACGCCATATTCCAGTAGCTGTTACGCTTACTGTCCACAAATCTGTCGTTACCCTCTCGGAATTTACCCATTTCCACCGATTCGTTGGCAAATGATTTCACAACCCTGATACCTGACAGATTATCCTCTATACCGGCATTAATATCTGCTATTCTTTCCCTGTTTCTTCTGAACGCTCTGCTCATTCTCTTTCTCATAAACATGGCAAAGAAAAACATTATCGGAATAAAGGCAAAAACTATCAGTGTCAGTGGCAGGTTGATTTGAATCAGTATAAAGAAGGCCCCGACAAATTTAATCAGGGATATTATGATGTCCTCAGGACCATGATGGCATAACTCTGTAACATCAAATAAATCATTAGTTATCCTGGTCATAAGCTGACCTGTCTTTTGGTTGTCATAAAAGCTAAAGGACAGCTTCTGATAATGCTCAAAGATATCATTACGCATATCGTATTCCATCTTTGCACCCATCATATGCCCCTTATAGGTCGTAAAGAAGGTGCTAAGATATTCTAAAGCTGCCAATCCAAGCATGGCAATTAGCAGCTTTATTATAACAGGCGCCGATTCTGAGATATCATAATTAACCAAAATATCATTAGTTATATATCTTACAATCATTGGATATACCAGTGAAATAGCAGATGCCAGTAAAGCAAAGAACATATCTGCTGTAAACAGACCAATATATGGTCTATAATAAGACAAAATCTTTTTCGTCTTCCTGCTCATTTTATATTCTCCTGTCCGATAAAACCGAAAAAAGCATTTATTGAGAAAGCCTCTTAGCAAGCTCATACATATATTGGTCAATATCCTTAGTCATGGCTAATGCTTCCTCTATATCATAATCCACAAATTGGCTGTCCTTATAGGCTACCACACGATTACTGGCTCCCGCAAGCAGTAAATCCACGGCCTTGGCACCCATAACAGAGCCATAGACACGATCCCTTGCTGTAGGAGTTCCTCCTCTTTGTGCGTGACCTATTATGGTTGCTCTGGTCTCCATTCCGGTGGTGGCTTCGATTCGTTTTGCCATACTTTCAGACTCGCCAATACCTTCGGCATTTATAATAATATAGTGCTTCTTTCCGGTTTCCCTTCTACGATTAATTCTCTTTATAATTTTTACTTCATCAAAATCATAACGCTCGGCTATAAGTATTTCCTCGGCTCCGTTTGCAATTCCGCACCATAGAGCAATATGTCCGGCATGTCTTCCCATAACCTCGATAATACTGCATCTTTCGTGGGAAGTTGATGTATCTCTTACCCTGTCTATTGTCTCCACAGCGGTATTTACAGCCGTATCAAAGCCTATTGTGTAATCTGTACAGCTTATATCCAAATCAATGGTTCCCGGGACTCCTACCGTATTGATGCCCCTCTTTGCCAGGGCTGCTGCTCCGCGAAATGACCCGTCTCCCCCAATAACAACCAAGCCGTCTATTTCATGCTTTCTGCATATCTCTGCGGCCTTGTCCTGGTACTCCGGTAATACAAACTCAGGACAGCGGGCTGTATATAATATTGTACCCCCACGCTGAATTATATCGGATACACTTTTAGACTTCATATCGAAGATGTCTTCTTCCAATAACCCCATATACCCTCTTCGGATTCCCTTGACTTTTACTCCCGCCAAGAGAGCCGTTCTTACAGCGGCACGAATTGCTGCATTCATGCCCGGTGCATCTCCACCGCTGGTTAATACTCCAATTGTTTTAACTTTACTTTCCATCTATGATGACCTCCACGTACTTAAGTTACAATGTATTCTAATCGATTTTTTGTACCGAATCAAGACACTTTTCGACTATTACAATATTATTGTCATTATATTTCTGTCTAAGCTTAGATACCAGCTCAGCACAGGCATTTATACTCCTGCTTTTAGGCAATCGCTTCATGATTTTTTCTTTTTCGCAGTATATAATAACTGAATCATTTCCGTCATATTCATCCAGTATATTATAAAGTTCCTGCTCCGATCTTTGATACTGAGTGAGGTCTTCAAATCTCACCCATACCTCCCTGGGCACGGCATCAAAGGGTATAATCTCCTGACATATAAGCTTCGCATCCTTGTCCTCTTCAATGGTTGTCCTGCCCCGAATAAATACCTTGGTATCCGTCTCCAGCATATGCTTATATTTTTCAAAATCCTTAGGAAATACTATGACCTCAATAGTACCAAACATATCCTCAAGTGATATGAATGCCATTATACTGTTGGTTCTGGTGGTTTTAATACTCTTTGATGTAATTAATCCGCCGATGATTTGCAGACTATTGTCATCCACCTTAGGCTTGCCTGTTTCCTCGTCAATAATAAAATCATACGAATACCCTGTTACATTCTTGTTTATTTTCTCAACATAATCTTCCAGAGGATGACCGCTTACGTATATGCCCAGTACTTCCTTTTCGAATGCTAATAATTCTTCTTTGCTATACTCGTCAACATCAGGAAGTCTAAGCTCGTACTCCTGTCTATCCTCTTCAGATGCAAAATCAAAAAGATTCATCTGCCCTGTCAGGTTTTTTTTCTTTTCCTCTGCTATTTGGTCCAGAATCTGTATATAGCTCATCATAAGCTGCCGTCTGTTATCATGGAGATTCGAAAATACTCCTGCCTTAATAAAGCTTTCAACAGTTCTTTTGTTAACCTCCTTACCGGAAAGTCGGCTGCCGAAATCCTTAAGGCTTTTATATGGTCCGTTAGCTTCCCTTTCAGCTACCAGGGCTTCGATTACAGGTCTGCCTACACCCTTTATGGCGGATAAAGCATATCTAATCGCTCCGTTATAAACCGTAAAGACCGCATCTCCCTCATTTATATCAGGCGGAAGGATTGTTATATCCATCTGACGACAGCTATAAATGTACTGAGCCACCTTACTTGGATTATCTATTACCGATGTCATTAATGCCGCCATGAACTCCACCGGATAGTAATACTTCAAATACGCCGTCTGATATGAAACAACCGCATAAGCAGCCGCATGGGATTTATTAAAGGCATATTTTGCAAAGTCAAGCATTTCATCAAATATATGATTTGCTATATTCTCGGGTATACCGTTTTTTACACATCCCGGAATACCTTCTTTTTCATTACCGTAGATAAAGGTCTTTCTTTCCTTTATCATTACGTCCTCTTTCTTCTTGGACATTGCCCTGCGAACCAGGTCGCTTCGTCCATAGCTGTATCCCGCAAGATCTCTTACAATCTGCATTACCTGCTCCTGATATACGATACAGCCATAGGTAGGAGCTAGAATATGCTCAAGCTGAGGACATTCATAGCTTACGGTTCCCGCTTCATTTTTTCCCTTTATATATTTTGGAATGAAATCCATCGGGCCCGGTCTGAATAATGCAATACCCGCAATAACATCCTCCAGGCAGCGGGGCTTTAATTCCTTCATAAAGCTTTTCATACCACTGCTCTCGAGCTGGAAGATACCCTCGGTTTTGGCCGACGTAATAAGATCATATACCTTAATATCACCATAGTCGATCTTATCAATATCAAGCTTTTCCCCATGATCCCTATTCTTATTGACAAGGGCAACGGCATTTTGGATTACCGTTAGAGTTCTCAGCCCCAAAAAGTCCATTTTTAACAGCCCCAGTTCTTCAAGAGTTACCATGGGAAACTGTGTCGTTATAGAATCATCAGAGGAACGTGTCAACGGTACATATTCGTCAATACTTTTGTCACTGATTACCACGCCTGCGGCATGCATGGATGTATGTCTGGGAAGGCCCTCAAGTCTTTTTGCCATATCGATAAGCCTTTTGACTTCCACATCTTCTTCATATAGCCTGCTAAGCTCCGGATTGATTTTCAAGGCCTTTTCAATGGTAATTCCTATGTCACTGGGAATCATCTTCGCTACAGTATCCACCTGTGAATAAGGTAAATCTAATGCTCTTCCCACATCTCGGATAACCGCTCTTGCAGCCATGGTACCAAAGGTAACTATCTGTACCACCTTGTCCTTACCGTACTTATCAGTTACATAATCTATAACCTCCTGCCTTCTCTCATAGCAGAAGTCAATATCAATATCCGGCATGGTTAAACGTTCCGGATTAAGGAACCTTTCAAACAGTAAATTATATTTAATAGGGTCTATATCGGTAATTTTTAAAGAGTAGGATACAATAGAACCGGCAGCGCTTCCCCGTCCCGGTCCCACAATAATATTATTATCTCTTGCATACTTAATAAAATCCCATACGATAAGAAAATAATCCACAAAGCCCATATCATTAATGGTCTTTAGTTCATACTCCAAGCGGTCCCATAACTCTTTTGTCACAACACCGTATCTTTCCTGCATTCCCTTCCGGCATAATAGCTCAAGATATTCATATGCGCTATAAGGCTCTGGCACAGGGAAAACGGGTAATTTGTATTCTCCAAAAACTATGGTAACATCACAGCGCTTTGCTATTATATATGTATTTTCTAATGCCTCCTTGGCATAGGGAAAAACATTCAGCATCTCCTCAGGAGACTTAAGGTAATATTGTCCTCCCTCATATCGCATACGGTTTTCATCGGACACCTTTTTCTGAGTCTGTATACATAGCAGTATGTCATGGGATTCCGCGTCTTCTTTATAGGTATAGTGTACATCATTGGTGGCTACGAGTTTTATCCCTGTTTCATTTGACATTCGTATTAACCCATGATTGACGGTCCTTTGTTCAGGTATTCCATGATCCTGAAGTTCTAAAAAGAAATTGTCCTCACCGAATATATCCACATAGCCTTGAGCAGCTTTCTTGGCCTCCTCATAAAATCCCTTTCTGAGAAGCCCTGCTACCTCACCGCCTAAGCATGCACTTAGGGCTATGATTCCCTCGCTATACTGCCTTAAAACTTCCTTATCTATCCGAGGTCTATAATAAAAACCTTCCAAAAAACCGATGGAAACAATCTTCATTAAATTCTGATATCCCCGATTGTTCTCGGCTAAAAGCACCAGATGATAATATCGGTCCTCCGTAGCCCCCGGTTCTCTATCAAACCTCGAGTTAGGGGCAATATAAACCTCACAGCCTATAATAGGCTTAATATCTTCCATAATACAGGCCTTATAAAAATCAATAACGCCAAACATAACACCATGGTCTGTTATAGCAAGGCTATCCATCCCCAATTCCTTTGCACGAAGCACCAGCTCCTTGATCTTACCCGAACCGTCAAGAAGACTGTATTCTGTATGAAGATGTAAATGGGTAAAGCTCATTGTCTCCCCTCCGATTATTGATTATTACTTACCAGTTCATTGGCGGCCTCTCAGGATCAATGATTTCTTCCAAATTAAACAAATCCTGTAACCGTTCAGGAAACTGCAGCATCGCTTGTCCATCCAACGGTCTTCTTGTCATTCTAACATAATCGTCTTTAAGATGCATCCATGGCTTGGAATCGACCCCATGGAAATAATTAAATCCTGCCTCCTTAAGGAATTGATATTTATCACTGCTGTAGTGTCCCATCGTTCTTTCAATATCTACACCAAAAGGAAATATAAAAATATCCGTAGGACCTATTAAGGGCGCAACCTCCTCCAGCCAACGATTAGTATCCTTCTTTATAAATTCAAAGGATTTTTCCAGCATATTCTTATGGCCCCAACTATGGGAAGCAAACTCCCAACCGTTTTCCTTAAGTACTCTGGCAACCTCCTTGACTGTTTCCCTGTCCTGTTCATAAGTGGGTGATGTCGGATCATTAGTTCTATAACCAAGAGCACCCTCGTATCCGGTCAGAGCTATGATTCCCTTGGCTCCTTTATATGAGAAGTCAGGATGTTCTTCCACAAATTCATCCAGAATAGGTATTAAATCATATGGACCCTGTACTACACTTCCATCATCTAAAACCATTTCACAGGTAGGCTTACCGTCCTCACCTATGACTATTCTACTGGCAAATCCGTCTCCCTCCATATACTCATAATAGTTTACGTCGTCCTGTGATAATACAAAGGGCTTTTTACCGGGAGGAAGGTAAATCTCACCCTCCACAAATTTGGTTTTTCCGTTCTCATCGGTAACCTGCTTTGCTATATCGTGAACGCTTACCAGTACATAGCCGTCCTTATACATGCTCTCCATCATCTTCTTAAATTCGTAGATTGTAGTCATGTACATGTTATATCCTACAGAATCATAGTCGCCGTCAAAGGCCTTACTGTTATCTGCCACCAATGAATGAAAGAATACATGATTGAACTGCCTTACAGAGGTATATGAGCCTCCGTAAAGGACCAACGATTCTTTTTCAGCCTCAATTTCCTTAATTGCTTCCATAAGGGCAGGATAAACCTGATAACCCCCTTCATTGCCCTGATAGCTTTTTATCATTTCGATAGCACCATCATAGTCATAGCTTAGGGTAAGTTTTTTGGCCTTCTCAATCAGTTCCTCTCGTTCGGCAATTTCTTTCATAAGCCTTTCCTGTTCTCTTAGGGCTTCAAGCTCTTCAGGAGACAACTTATCATTCTGATCATCTTTATCCTTATTCTTGTCATTGTTATCTTTATTTTCATCCTGTTTATTATCAACTACTTTGCCCGGATTATTGTCGTCTCTCTTATTCTTGGATATAACATAATAAGAACCTGCTAATATAATAAGTAGTATCAATTCAATCAAAAGAATTATTGCAAGTCTTTTAGATGACCTTTTCTTCCTTCTTCCTGAGCGTTTTCTATCTGTCATGAAGCACCTCTTTCTGCTGTATACTATGTATTATTGCATTATTGTAGAATATTAACCCTAATTTAAATCATACCATGAAAATAAGGCAAATATCTTAAATATTTTTTAATTTTAGTTATAATATTTAATTTAATAAGAAAGAAGCCCCCCAAAGACAGTAATCGACTAATCTCTTTGTGTAGCTCCTTAATTGTATTACTCTTTACTATTTAAATATCTTTCGATATTGTCAATTGCCTCTTTTTCGTCCGGACCATCGGCAGTTACAAGAATCTTCTCGCCTGTTGCAAGACCCAGGCTCATCATTCCCATAATACTTTTGGCATTTACCTTTCTTTCTTCGCTTTCAACATAGATGCTACATTCATATTGACTTGCCACCTGAACTAACATAGCAACCGGCCTGGCTTCCAAGCCGTTAGGAATGTTAATTACAATTTCCTTTTTTATCATTTATGTTTCCTCCTTATGCTCCCGAAAATATTCAGCAATCATACTTAATTTTCGTAATCTATGATTAACACCGGATTTACCGATAGGTGGTAACAACATAGTTCCCAATTCCTTTAATGATGCCTCCGGGTGCTCGATCCTAAGCTTTGCAATATCTCTAAGCCCTTCTGCAATATTATTAAATCCAACATTATCTCTGATATATATAATATCCTCAATATGCTTTGATGCTGCTTCAACCGTCTTATTAATATTGGCGGCCTCGCAATTCACCTGCCTGTTAACCTGGTTACGCATCTCTTTAAGTATACGCACATTTTCGAGATTCATAAGCGAAACATGTGCTTCCATAACATTTAACAGGTCAACTATCTGTGATCCCTCTTTGATATATACCACATAATATTTCTTTCGTTGGATAATTTTAGCATCTATGGAAAAGGCACATATTATTTCCTTAAGTCTTTCCGCCTTTTCTATATCCTCTGTTACAAATTCCAGATGATACGATTTCTTTGGATTGCTCATCGAGCCTGACATTAAGAACGCACCGCGTATAAATGCTCTCTTACAGCAGGTCTTCTGAACCACCAGCATACTCGGATTTCCGATTCTGCCATTTTCCAAACCATCCATGCTCAGCTTAGTGGCTTTAAGAATATTAATTACCATATCTCTGTTCTTTACAATAAGAGTATATGTCAGATTATCTTTGCCGCTTTTATTTCTTTTAATCGAAACATCAATATTTATATTAAATGTTTTCTTTATTAATGTAAAGTACTTTCTTGCAACCGTCAAGCTTTCTGTTTGAAGCTTAATCATAATGTGTGGGTTATTCTGTATTAATTGCCCACCATATGTCAATATGGCTGACAGCTCCGCAAGCCTGCAGTGCCTTGCATTACTGATTTGCGTTGAAAGCTCTTCCTTTACATTCCTTGAAAATGACATATAACATCAACACCTTTAGTATAATTACTAATCCTTATTAATGTCTCTATGCTCCGTCTTTATTCCGTAGCCCAGTCCGGCTATTCTTTCTGCTGTCTCATTGGTAATCGTTACAGAACGATGCTTACCTCCGGTACAGCCGATACCGACTACAAGCTGGTTTTTACCCTCGTGTATGTAATGAGGAATCAGAAATTTAAGCATGTCCTCCAATTTATTCAAAAACTGCAAAGTGACATCGGAATCCATAACAAACTTTTTTACCTCCTCATCCATACCGGTCTTGTGCTTTAGTTCGGACACATAGAATGGATTGGGTAAAAAACGAACATCAAAGACTAAATCAGAGTCCACAGGGATACCATATTTGAATCCGAAAGACAAAAGCATAACCATGAAGTTCTTAAAATTCTCTTCATCAACATATATCGTATCTATTTGTGCCTTCAGCTCACGGATAAGCAAATGACTGGTATCAATTATGACATCTGCTTTCTTACGAAGAAAATCCAGCCTTTCCCGTTCTGTTTCTATTCCCTTGTCCACTCTGCCTGTTTGGGAAAGAGGATGAAGCCTTCTTGTCTCCTTATATCTTTTAACCAATACTTCCGTTGAACAATCCAAAAACAGAATTTCATAGGGACATCCTGCGTTTTTTATGTCCTTAAGTACTACATCCAATTCATTTAAGAACTGACCGCTTCGTATGTCAAGGCCCAATGCTACCTTATTATGATTTCCCTGTATAATCAATTTAACAAATTTTTTTACCAGCTTTATCGGTAGATTGTCAACACAGAAAAATCCTGCATCCTCTAACATTTTAAGAACAGAGCTTTTCCCGGCCCCGGACATACCGGTTACAATAACGAATTTCATTTTAACCCGGCCTTTCTTTAGTCTACGTCAAAGGTTCCTAAAAACTTAATCTCAGGCTCAAGTACTACCCCATACTTATCCTTAACTATTCTTATGACCTCTTGAATAAGGGTCATGAAATCTTTGGCAGTGGCATTATCCTTATTAATTAAAAATCCACCATGCTTTTCAGATACCGCCGCTCCGCCTATCTGATAGCCCTTTAAGCCTGCGTCGCTTATCAGTTTGCCCGCAAAATATCCTTCGGGACGCTTGAATGTGCTTCCGGCACTTTTCTTATCTAAGGGCTGCTTCTCTTGCCTTAAGCAGTTCAGTTCATGAATTTTCTCCAGAATCTGCTGCCGGTTGCCCTTACTAAACCTCATAGTAGCTTCCAGTAAGCACAGATCATTATTCTGCAGAATACTGCTTCTATAACCCAGCTGAAGGTCCTCCTTATCCATAACATGGATTTCACCTTCCTGGTCTATTACGGTAGCCGAAACCAAAACCTGTTTGATTTCTCCGCCGTATGCTCCTGCATTCATGGTCACGGCCCCACCCAGAGTACCGGGAATCCCTGCACCAAATTCAAAACCTGTTAACTCATGCTTAGCGACAACACTGGAGAGCTTTGACATAAGCACCCCTGCCTGTGCATGAACGATACCGTCCTCTTCAACTCTGACTTCAGAGAAACGGTCTCCCAGCTTTACAATTAATCCACGGTAACCATGATCCGACACAAGTAAATTGCTTCCGTTTCCCATGATATAATAGGGCATATTGCTTCTCTTACATAAAATAACCACTTGTTTTATCTGATCAACAGATGATGGCAATACCATATAATCAGCTTCTCCACCGATACGCAGAGATGTATGCATAATCATAGGTTCCTTATATCTGATTTGGTCTTCCTCAAATATTTTATTTAATTCATATATGAATATCTCCTTCAAGCAATACCTCCATATGCTATCATACAATACTTATAAACCTTATTCAACTGTTAAGAGCTTAATGAATAAGTATTGTAATTTCATGTTAATATTAGTCTTGCACATCCGTAGATTCCCGCATCATTACCTAGGGAGGCTATCAGAAAGACTCTGTCCTTAAGAGCATTCATTACATAAGGAACATAGTGTTTCTTAATGTGTGAAACCAGTATATCACCGGCTTTCGAGACTCCTCCGCCTATGACGAATGCCTCTGGGTCTACAACCTGCGCCACCTGTGCAAGAGTCATTCCAAGATATCTGCAAGCCTCATCCACTACATCTAAGGCCAGCTTATCACCTTTCTTGGCACAGTCGAACACCAGCTTTGCGGTTATCTTCTCCTGATCGGATAATAACGATCCTTTAGGATTTCTTTCTAATGCCCGCATTGCCAGCCTGACAATACCGGTTGCAGAAGCATATTGCTCAAGACATCCACGCTTACCGCAGCCACAAACATCCTTCTCCTGTGGGTTTACATAAATATGTCCTATTTCTCCGGCCGCACCGCCGCTTCCTGCAACTATATTTCCATTATGAATAACTCCTCCGCCTATACCGGTTCCAAGAGTTATCATCACCATATTCATATATCCTTTTCCGCTGCCCTTCCACTGCTCGCCAAGTGCGGCAACATTGGCATCATTACCGGCCCTAACCTTAAGCCCGGTCATCGCAGACATTTCCTCTATAATATTAAAATATCCGAGTCCCAGATTGGGAAGCTCCAACACCTCACCGTTGTCTTTAACCGGTCCCGGCAAACATACTCCTATACCGATTATCTTTTCCTTGTCGATGTCCTTCTCTGTTCTCTTAAGATCAACAAAATCAGCTGCATCTCTTAGAACATCCCTACCGTTTTCGGTTCTTCTTGTGGCAGTTTCCCACTTGTCGAGTAATTCGCCTGCCGCATCAAAGAGTCCTACCTTAATTCCGGTTCCACCGATATCCACTCCAAAACAATATTGTTTCATGACTTCCTCCGCCTATATTCTATTGCAAAATTATTCTAATTTTCCGTACTCTTTCTGATTCTGTTAGTAACCCTTTTATATAATTCCTGGGCTGCGTTATATCCCATTTTCTTCTGCCTGTGATTAACGGCTGCGGATTCACAGATAATGGCCAGGTTTCTACCGGGACGGATAGGTATGGAATGACATACTACCCGATTTCCCAGGTATTCAATATACTGCTCATCCAGCCCGAATCTGTCATAATCCTTATCTCTGCTCCACTCCTCCAGCTTAATCACCAGATCAATTGCCTGAGTATTCTTTACACTCTCAACACCAAACAAAGTCTTAACATCAATTATTCCTATTCCACGAAGCTCAATAAAATGCCTGGTAATATCCGGGGATGTTCCAATAAGTGTCTCATCGCTAACCTTTTTAATCTCTACTACATCATCGGCAACGAGACGATGTCCCCTTTTAATCAGCTCCAACGCAGCCTCACTTTTACCTATTCCGCTTTCACCTGTTATAAGAATTCCTTCACCGTACACATCAACAAGGACGCCATGTATGGATATTCTGGGTGCCAGCTCCACATTCAGCCATCTTATTACCTCGGCCATGAAGGAGGACGTGGTTTTTGACGAGCGTAGTATGGGCACCTCTTTTTCAGTAGCGATCCTTATTAGTCTGTCGCTGACCTCAAGATTTCTGCAAAACACAATACATGGAACCTTGTAATCCATAAGTCTGCTCATGATTTCGATACGTTCATCCTCATCGACCTGCTGCATGTAGGCATGCTCGACGTAGCCAATGATTTGAACACGTTCGGAATCAAAATGGTCAAAGAAACCGGATAGCTGCAGAGCAGGTCTGTTCAAATCCGGCTGTGATATTTTAATTCTTTTAATATCAATATCCGGCGTGCAATTTTCCAAATTCATCTTCTCTATAAGCTGAACCAAATCAACTGTATACACCGCATTTCACCCTTTCTTTCTTCCCCTCCGTACTTTAGCAACGGGTGCTTGTCCGTCGGAGTATATATCTGCACACATTCTAACACATTTTAAGGTTTAAAGTAAATCCTTATTGGTTTTTGGTTTGCGAAAGAAATTATAAACCTCTGTTGCCGATGCTTTATTCATTGTAGGAACCTTAAGCAGCTCATCAATTTCTGCCTCCCTGATAGCCTCAATGGACTCAAAATGCTTCATCAGTGCTTTTCTTCTTGTGGGTCCGATTCCCTTAATGTCATCTAATATGGAATGTACCTGACGTTTCTTTCTTAAGCTCCTGTGGTATTCAATGGCAAAGCGGTGAGTCTCATCCTGAATTCTTGTTATCAGCTTGAACATCTCACTGCTTTTATCTATAGGAAGCTCCTTATTACGGTAATACAATCCCCTGGTACGGTGATTATCATCCTTAACCATTCCGCAGACCTCAATATCGAGCTTTAGTTCCTCCAGTACCTGCAGGGCAATATTAACCTGTCCCTTACCGCCATCCATCAATATCAAATCAGGATATTTGGTGAAGCTTCCCAGGGCTGCATCAAGCTTCTTTTCCTTTATTTCCTCCAGCTCCCGAATCCCATGCATGAATCTTCTCATCAGCATCTCATACAGTGCTCCGTAATCATCCTGCCCCTGAACAGTCTTGATTTTAAATTTTCTGTAATCTGATTTCTTAGCCTTCCCTTGCTCGAATACAACCATGGACCCTACTGTCTCGAATCCCGATGTATTGGATATATCAAAGGCTTCAATTCTTGATATATGCGGTATGTCCAAATAATCAGCCAACTCCTTAAGAGCCCCAGTCGTCCTTGCTTCCTCTCTTTTAAGCTTCTCGGCATCCTTTGTCAGTATAAGCAGGGCATTCTTCTTGGCAAGCTCTACCAGCTTTTCTTTCTTACCTCTTTTAGGCACCATAAGATAAACCCTATTGCCTCTTTTATTGGTTAACCATTGAGTCAGAACCTCCTCCTCCTCAGGCTCCGCATCCAGAAATATTTCTTTGGGAATATAGGGTGTTCCGGCATAGAACTGTTTAATGAAGCTGGTTATTACTCTGCTGTCCGTCTCATCCTCAACACCGGTCAGATAAAAATGATCTCTTCCAATAAGCTTACCGCCACGAATAAAAAAGGTCTGAACAACAGCCTCATCCTTATTCCTGGCAAAGGCAATTATGTCTCTGTCCTCTTGGTCGGTATTGGTAATCTTCTGTTTATTCATAATCTGTCTTACACTGTTTAATAAGTCTCTGTTTGTGGCAGCCTTCTCATATTCCATCCGTTCAGCCGCTTCATTCATTCTCTTCTCCAGCATTTTTACGACAGGCGAATAATCCCCATTCAGAAATTCTATAACCTGATCGATATTATTTCTGTACTCCTCCTGGGATATGAAGCCCTGACAGGGGGCATCACATTGCCCTAAATAATAATACAGGCATGGTCTTTCCTTTCCTATATCCTTGGGAAGATTTCTGTTGCAGGTTCTTATTTTATATATTTTTCTGAGAAGCTCTAAAATATCCTTTACAGCGGTGGAACTGGTATATGGACCGAAGTATTTGGACTTGTCCCTTTTCATCTCCCTGGAAAAGAGTACTCTGGGATATGCTTCATTGACTGTGATACGGATATACGGATATGTCTTATCATCCATAAGCATAGTGTTATATCTTGGTCTATGCTCCTTAATCAGATTACATTCCAGCACCAATGCCTCTACTTCCGAGTCAGTCACAATATATTCAAAATGATCAATATTCTCGACCATTTGCTTAATCTTGGGCGTATGATTTCTGCTGCTTTGGAAATATTGCTTTACTCTGTTTTTAAGAATAACAGCCTTCCCCACATATATAATAGAATCTGATTTATCTCTCATAATATATACTCCCGGTTTATCCGGCAGCAGTTTAAGCTCTTCCTGTATGTTAAACATATATATCACTCCTATTCGTCTTTATTTTATATAAGATGAACAGTATTTGCAACACTGATATTCGGTATCATTATTCGGTACCTTATTCGGTACCGAAATAAAAACGCGTAGGTATTCCATATCGATACCTACGCTTCTCATTAATCCAATATACATTATTTATTCTTGTACTTCTTTGTCTGTCTCTGAATCCTCAGTATGAGTCTCTGTCAGATCCTCACCCTTTACATCCTTATATATATTCATAAACTCTTCACCGGTAATGGTCTCTTTGGTTATAAGGTATTCGGCTATCTTATCCAATACTTCACGGTTATCGGACAGTAATTCCAATGCTCTGTCATAGCATTGTTTTAAGATTCGCATTACTTCCTTGTCTACCTCTCCCGCCGTTTCATTACTGCAGTTTTGAACAGGTCTTCCGTCAAGATATTTACTCTCTATGGATTCAAGACCCATAAGTCCGAATTTCTCAGACATTCCGTATTGGGTAACCATGGCTCTTGCAAGACCGGTAGCCTTTTCGATATCATTGGATGCTCCTGTTGTGATAGAACCGAATACCAGCTCTTCTGCAGCCCTACCTCCATAAAGAGTCGTAATACGGGTCAAAATATCATCCTTACTCATAAAGTATTTTTCTTCCTCGGGTACCTGCATAACATATCCCAGAGAACCCATTGTTCTTGGAACGATGGTAATTTTTTGTACAGGCTCCGCATGCTTCTCTAATGCCGTAACCAATGCATGGCCCACCTCATGATATGCAACAACTCTTTTTTCCTTTTTGCTTAATATTCTGTCCTTCTTTTCTTTACCAGCTATAACCACCTCTACGGATTCAAACAAGTCCTCCTGTGTCACAACCGTACGTCCTTGCTTAACTGCCAGTATGGCGGCTTCATTGATCATATTGGCAAGGTCTGAGCCTACCGCACCGCTGGTAGCCCTTCCTATCGCCTCCAGGTCAACGGAATCATGCATAAGTACATTCTTGGCATGAACCTTTAATATGTCCACTCTTCCCTTTAGATCCGGCTTATCTACGATAATTCGGCGGTCAAATCTACCGGGTCGAAGGAGTGCTTTATCCAAAACCTCGGGTCTGTTGGTTGCACCCAGAACCACCAAGCCCTTAGATGAGTCAAAACCGTCCATATTGGACAGAAGCTGGTTCAGTGTCTGTTCTCTCTCATCGTTACCTCCGCCATAATGACTGTCTCTGCTCTTACCGATGGCATCTATCTCATCGATAAATATTATACAAGGAGCGGACTGCTGCGCCTGCTTAAATAAATCCCTTACTCTAGAGGCACCTACACCTACGAACATCTCTACAAAGTCAGATCCGGTTAAGGAGAAGAAAGGAACCTTTGCCTCCCCGGCTATAGCCTTCGCAAGCAAAGTCTTTCCTGTTCCCGGAGGACCTACCAGTAAAGCCCCCTTGGGTAACTTGGCACCGATACGGGTATATTTTGCAGGGTTATGAAGAAAATCCACTATCTCCCTAAGAGATTCCTTTGCTTCCTCCTGACCTGCTACATCCTTAAATGTGACTCCCGTTGATTTTTCAACGTATATCTTGGCATTGCTTTTACCTACGCCCATAATGCCACCGCTGTTCTTTGATATTGCCTTAAACAGGAACCACATAACCACATATATCAAAACAAAAGGTAAAAACATAGATATAATACTTTCTAAAATGGAACTCCGGTTATCTATAACCTCCTGATTATATATAGTACCATATTTTTCGTAGGCTTCCTTTAATTGTGTGATAAGCTCATCATCATCTATCTTGCCTGTGTAATAGGATATATCATAGGAATAAGACTGCTCCTTGGGGACAAAGGTTATTCTGTCACTTCTTAAAATAACCTTTTCAATTTTACCCTCTTCAAGCATGGCTATAAACTCATTATAGGGTTTTTCTATATTTGTACTCTCCCTAATCTGATTCTGTATAACAGAAAACATATACCAAATAAATATTGCCGATATCAGGGTGATAATTATGGCAGTTCTATTCGGTAAATTGTTTCTGTTCTGCTTATCGTTCTTATTATCCATTATGTCCTCCATCGTTATTTTACTACATATCTATATAAAAGCTATTATATTTCCATATAATCACTACCATTATACTGATTGTATCATTATAAATCAATAAAATAGTTCTTAAAATTCTGTGACTAATCTGTGTTTGTTTCTATGTATTTATAAATCCAATTCTATAATAGAGTAGAGAAATAATTGCTAAGAATTATTTCCCTCTCATTGAACCGTACGTACGGGTCTCGTATACGGCTCTACAATTTATATTCCAACTTTTCTTAGATAATAATTTAAAGGATTGAGCAAACCAGCTCCGTCCTTTATTTTTGTTTC
>JAAYTK010000010.1 GCA_012523775.1 Clostridiales bacterium
CATAAGTCCTATTGCATCTCGGGCCATTGATATTGAATCTGCTATGCTTGATCCTTGTGTAGCAATATTGAAATCGGGAATTGATACATAGTATCCGTCGCTTTCTTCAGATATTATTATTGGATAGGCTTCTTTCATTGTCTTTACCTCCTTGAAATAGAGTGATAATCTCATTAATAATACATATCATGTTGAGGTTATACCCTTGGTTCGCAATAGAATCCTATTGTGCACTTGTTTCGACTATTGAAAAATCATCAACGGCTGATGTAACATCTGCTCCACTTCCAACATATAGTCCGTGTCTTGTTATAGCTATATTATCATTGACGGTAGCAGTTATTTCCAACACCTTATTACGATAGCACTTAACGCTACTTCCAACTGCCTCTACACTGATGATGTCGCCGGCAGAAACTGAATTGCCCACCCCTATGACACTTGACGCCTCACCTATGCGTTTTCCTAGTGTCAATTTGTTTCCGTCTGCAGGGTTTACATATAACCGTAACGTATTATCATTATTTTCATATCTCAGCGCAATGCCTATTACGCCGCCTATAGTTGCAATCTTAGTCGATACAGCAACATCTGAAATACCAGATTCAATGTAAAAACCACCTGACCCCTCGGCTGATTTATAGGCAGTGCCATCTTTTATACCCATCTTAACATCTTGATTAGGATTTACCCATTGTTGCCCTGTGTCCGCATAACCTAGGCTATTTGCATTGTCAGCTCTGCTAAAGTTGTCATATATATAATCGTAAACCGGTTCGTCTACTGGAAAATCTAGGTTTCTTAAGCAAAAGTCATATATTTTTCGAGCAATTAATCTGTGACCTTTGTTATTTGGATGCACCCCATCTGCATTATAAAAAAATGTCAAGTTGTTTGCATTATTCCATGGACGTAGCCCGCTTTCATGGTATAAATCTAGGACGGGAATTGAATAGTTCGCACATACATCCTTTATTGCTTTTGCATATGGCTCAAACCATCCATCTAACCCCCAAGCTGCTCCATTATGTGGTGCTGGATATGTAGCGGTAGCTCTTCTAGGCGTTGATACTATCCATAATATCGGTAAGTTAGGCCATTTAGTAATAAGTTTTTGTAGTGTTTTATCAACCGCTGCATACTGGGATGTGGCTTCATCTGTATCTCCAAATTGGCCGACTTTAAATGTCGGTCCTAACCTTCCATCATTCATGTTTCCCATAATGATAATTGCATCAAACTTTCCATACGTGGAATCCCACGTGTCTATTCGGTCATATATACCGTCAACCCCATTATTGTCAATAATAAGTCCTGTTCCAGACTTTCCATCATTTAGTATTATAACATCCATCCATTCAGCCATCCAATCAGGCCATTTTTTTGATGCTGTCTGCTGTGCGTCTGTAATACTGTCACCAGTAACCAATATACGCATTCCAGAATAACACTTCCCACTAATCATCTCTAGTGATGTCAGATACGAATCAAGCGATTCATCATCTTTTATTATCACCTTTTCAACCTTTGTTATGGGGTAATGTTTGTCCCAATCTGTATTATTTGCATTCCTTTGATATATTTGTATGTTTTTATCAGCCATAACAATCATTCCTCCTGTTATGAAGTGACCTCTTGTCAAGTGTTAATTTAAGAAATCACTCATTTTTATTGTTCCAATGCCTGGGGCATATGGATAGAGCCTTAGACTTAACAGTTCCCGGCCTTGGCCACTCTGTTATACGTGGATCAGGTTGCCCTGCCGACAGGTCAATGGTCCGCCGTGAACTCTACTGTCTAATTTCGTGAATCACAGTATTTAATTACTATGTCAACATAGGAGGATCGTAGATAGTTCGAACCTTGAAGTTTTCTAAGACCCCATCCCTATGTCCCAGTCATTGTAGTTTATTGTCAGATGTAAAGCTGACAAAGTCGGGTTTACATCTGGCTTAATTACTATTGATGCTATTCTACGGGTGCTGTCATAGGCCTTGCCGCCATTGGCGGTGCTACAGCAAGCTTTGCTTGCGTGGCAGCCTTGACTGTGCCAGTAGAATGGCATACCTCTTATGCAACTTTATCCGTCATCAATCCCCACATGAAGCAAGCTATTTCTCGAGCTATCGCTGTTGTCGCTATATTCCTGTTGACGCCTTTGTTAAGCGTCATTTTATAGAATTTCCTACGCAGTCTTTCATTCGCTTTGTCAGCATATGCTATGACCTGTTGAGTGTTTCCTTGCTGTCTTTGTTTTAATGCTTTTGATTTATGCCCTATTGCCCCTCTGGTATAGCCTTGTGCAGCTTCAACAAGTAATCGCCTTAGATGGCTGTTTCCTGCCTTAGTGATACCATATCTGTTTTGGCTGTTTCCACTGGAATCCTCACTTGGCACCAGTCCTAGGAAGGCTGCAAATTTTTCCGCTTTTGCAAAACGTTCAAAATCACCAACCTCAACTACTACGGATAATGCTGTATGGGTCTTCACACCTATAAGGCAGCTAAGTTTCCTTACTTTCTCCTGATATCTTTCACCCGAAGCCAACTCCTCAATTCTTTGATCCATTCGTTCTATTTTCTCTGTAAAATACTCGTATGTGATAAGGTATTCATCCAATGTTTCCCGTAAAACTCCACTAAGATCTAATGATTTTAGCCATTTCATATGAACAACTGTCCAATAACTCTTTCCACCTTCAAAACGCTTTCCCTGACGTAACACCAGTGCAAGTATCTGCTGTTTTATCTTCTTTAGAGCGATTTTCTGATCATCCCTCATTCGAATATACTCTTTTATCGAATTATCTTCATCGGTAGGTACATGCACCTCGCTGTAAGTACGGAAGGCTAGACATCTCGCAATGTTACCAGCATCTCTTTTGTCTGTCTTAACTCTATTAGTGTTTGTTATTGCCATAGTTGTTGGTGCTAAAATGATACATTTCACACCATGATCTGTCAGCTGGTGATAAAGTGAATATCCCAGACATCCTGCTTCGTATCCACAAATGAATTCTATATTTTCTGAAAACTGTTTTCTGATTTGTTCCAGATACTTCAGAACCATCTTGTAATCAGATGCAATCTTTTGCTTATACATAGTTTCATCTGTATCAAAACTATAACAACAAACCGTGTAACTTTCCTTGTGGACATCCATCCCAACATAAACTATACTATTCATAGTGGCCTCCTTTTGTATGCGGTAATCCCTGTTACCATTAATCTTTTCAATTAACAGTTTACAGGTAAATCCACGAAATTACAAATGTGAGGTCACTAATTTAAATGAAAGCAATTATTTAATGTAAATTTTTATATACATTTTAAATTGGTATGATATAATTGTGTATAACTTTTATAACCTTAACAAAAATTGTATTGAAATTTTAATTTAGTCATTTGGTTAATTTACTGAA
>JAAYTK010000086.1 GCA_012523775.1 Clostridiales bacterium
AAAAAGTGCCAGCGTTCTGAAGCAGACCATAGATTTTACATATTCTATAAAAATTTCGTCCAGAAATTTTGAATTCAACAAAAATGTTAAGTATGTTCCATACTATGCGGTATTTTGCTTATAATATTTTGAATAAATGCTTGACTTTCTCATTCTATTCCTATAGAATATAATAGCAACCTCAAACTACATGTGTAGTCAAGATATTTAATAACTTACAGGCGTAAACTACATTGATAGTGCGTTTCGATGTTTGAGACTATACCATAATTAATATTTAGTACGCGTATGGGTTGCCCATATTACATAAGACAACATTTATCTAAGTTCTACTTTTGTAGTATGAATTATATTTAAAGGGGTGTAACTTATCGTGGCAACATCTGAGATTAGATTACATGAAGGTGAATTGAATGTCATGGAATTACTATGGTCCAATAAGGTGTTGGCTGCTAAGGACATTTCAAAAATCATCAAAGAATATATTGGTTGGGAAAAGAACACTACTTATACGGTAATTAAACGACTAATCGATAAAGGAGCAATAAGAAGAGAGGATCCGGGTTTTCTGTGCCGTGCCGCAATATCAAAAAGAGCCGTTCAAAACATAGAGACAAAGGCGCTTCTCAATAAATTATATAACGGAAGTTTAAGCACATTCCTTGCAGAGTACTTAAAGAATCAGGATTTATCAAGAGCAGAAATAATGGAATTGGAAAGAATACTTAATGATCAGAGATTTTAGAAATAAAATCTCTTTTTTATGTTTTTCATAGTTAATAAGTTGAAATTTTTATATTTTAGTATTGATATAGATGAACCAACGGCTTCTTTGGATCCTATAGCAGAAGAGGAGCTCTATCACCATTTTCTATCTGTCACTAAAGGTAAATTTGCTATATTTATTTCACATCGTCTGTCCAGCAAAGGAATTGAATGTGTTACCTAATTATCATATAATAATGTAGATTTAGTTATTAAATAATTTATCTGCCCGACGATAAGGTAAGTGAACTTTATTTAACCTGCAGGCCAGTAAGTATCGGTAGGCAGAAAAAATAATAATATATTCAATATTGAGGCAGAAGATTGGTTTCTTAATAAATTATTTCTGATTTTCTGTATTTCCATCTATTCGCAAAACCATAGTTTAACGAATAGATAGTGCTATATTAAAGCATATTTTACTCCATATAGACAATTATTCTATAAAACCGCTTATATTCCCTAATAATCAGGTATTAAAGGCTTACTGTTATTATTTCATCTTGTATAAGTTATTTTATTTATCTTCGGTTAATTCATAAATAATAAAATTAATTTCTTTCGAAAATTATTTTGTTTAACACTGCTTAATAAATATTTACCAAAAAATTTTATCTCATAACCCAGATGATTGATTATATGTATTCATTAATTATGTATTCATTATATATCGATCAAAATAAACTTTTTTTATTTATTCTCAATACTCTTTATTCCTTTATTTATTATTAATATAATGGTTTTCTTATATAAGTAATAACTGATAAATCGACAATTTTCTCACTTATATTCTATGGATATACTTGGTAATATTATAATGATTCTTCTTAATTAACAACAAAATTACAATATATGTAAATTTATCCGATAATAATAGTCTGATTATGTCAACTAATAACCTTGATTCAAAGTATCATTTTTCTCTTATACTTGATGACAGCCGTATTTCTTTCTGCTATCGAAATACAATTGTATCTTATTTCATAAAAATTTTTAATTAAGTCACCACAATGACTAAAGAAGAATATTTATATACCGTTATTGAATCTTTTATAAAGGAGAATCCTTGGATCTAAATGCCGAGTAAATCTATTGATGATGCCTCGAAGCATTACTGCTTCTCTCCCATCCCGTAAATTTTTACCTGTTCAACCATATGGCCTATATTACCTTCGCCGGCGAATCGGTCAAGGTCAAAAAAGTTCTCATCGAGAGATAACCACTCCAGAGGATGTATTTCATCATGAATTTCTACCTCTTCATTTAATCTCCCTACATATACTTCCACATAGCAGTTTTGATTATAATATGTGAAATCCATCATATGATGAAGTTGAATTTTACTTGAATCCATTCCCGTTTCTTCCTTTAACTCACGATAAGCAGCCATAAATCCATCTTCATTCTTATCGATTTTACCACCTACCAGGTTATATAATCCCTTGTAGGGGTCCTTAATTCTCTTACAAAACAGAAGCTTTGTCCCTTCCGGATTATATACCATAATGCAGTTATACCCTTGCATATGTCCTCCTTGAGTATTAATGTAAAATTACCTGTCCAGTTCTCCTATATCATAGCCCCTGGGCATGGGCTCGGGTCTGTCACAAGTCGAAGTCATATTATATATCTCACCTGTCCTGGCTGATACATCGAAGCTGAGCATAGCCTCGGTTACATGGTATATAAGTTCTTCATTGGTACGGTGCTTTCTACCATATACAAAAGCATAAGCCATATCAAGCACACCCAAACCACGTATGTATTCCATCGGCTGCATATATATCTGGGGTATTTCCTGAAGATCTTTATAATCGGAAGAATAGGGAATCTCTTCTCCTCCATATAAGTTTAAGGAATCTAAGACCTTTTCCTTACGAATTATTTTAATTTTTCCGCCAAAATAATTCGGATCAGGCAGTAATAACGTTCCTTCGGTTCCGTATATCTCAAGCTTTGGCATACTTGACATCCATGCATCGAATGTCATATTTATATTGGCACTTACTCCGCTTGCAAACTCCATTATACCGTTATAGGTGGTCGGAACCTCGACTTCTATTGATTTCCCCCTTTTTGGTAAACTATATATTTTTCTCGTTTTTTGTCCTATCCTGGAAAAGCATGAGGTTCTGCTGATGGGTCCAAGTAAAGACACAAGCGCTGTCAGATAATAAGGACCCATATCAAGCATCGGCCCCGCCCCTTCTTTATAATAGAACTCAGGGGATGTGTGCCATGTCTCGGTACCGTAGGACATCATATTGGCAGTTGCGGATATCGGAGTTCCGATCCAACCGTCATCAATTACCTTTCTGCAGGTCTGCATACCGGCTCCTAAGAATGTCTCAGGGGCGGCACCTACCATTAATCCCTTGCTTTTTGCCAACGCAAGAACTTCCTTCGCGTCATCAAGACTTAAGGCGAAGGGTTTCTCACAATACAGATGCTTTCCGGCATTTAATATTTGCTTGTTGATTTCAGTGTGTATGGCGGGAATCGTAAGATTTATTACTATTTCAATCTCAGGATCAGCCAGTAGTTCCTCTGTGCTACAGGCTTTAGGAATACCATACCTTTCGGCGGTCCTTTTTGCATTCTCTATATGAAGTGCCGAACAGGCCGTGATATCCAACCACCTGAACATCGACTGAATATTTGATATATATGTGTGACTGATTACTCCACAACCAACAATGCCAACCTTAACTTTCCTCATATGAATACCTCCTAAAGATCCATATCATAAGTTATTTTGCCTGCAAATCATTTTACCCGTTATACCTGAATCTATCTTTGAATTATTATCGATCTCCGGAGTTATTTAATTATCAATCTCCAGCAGCTCTAAGGTGAGTTTTAATTTATCCTTGGCGTCTATATAGGAATAGCGTCCGCCAATCCACTCACCCTTTTGAATTTCCTTCATGCCGTTTCTTTCGAATTTCTCCACAATTTTCTTTATCCCATTAACGACAAATGCTATATGATGTATACCTTCACCGTAGGTGTCAAGGTCATGTCTCCATGTACTGGGTTCATGATCCGGCTCAAGAAGCTCTATATCGAGATTAGGTCCTACATGAAAGAAAGCCTGCTTAGTCCTGGCAGGGGTAGGCTCTCCAAGATATACTGTCTTAGCGATGTCCTGTGTCCCTGTCATGACTATTTCAGGCTTTTCAACACCAAACAAATCAGCATATTCCTGAGCGGTTTTTTCAATATCATGACATAGTATTCCTATCTGTGTTACCACATTAGTATTCATAATGTTTTTATCCATGTTAAATATCCTTTCCTTTTTAAATATCAGCTTGAAAAACAATTAAGTTATACTCTACATTTTATCAGAGAATTCAGAATTATCCAATAGATTCCTACAGGCATAAAACATAAAAAACGCTGATATTAAGTTAACAATCGAAAATGGCAAGGTCGATAGGAATTTCATGGATTCAGGTATTATATATGTTGAAAATAAAACGGATGTAATTATGGCCGGCAAAAATACCAGCAGCATTATGAAAAAGCCAAGAAATACCTGCAAAATTCTATTGGGTTGACTTCCAAGAACCATTTGATAAACAACAGTCAGTCCCACAAATACCGCCCCTGAACAACAATATGCCAATGCCATAAAAATACACTGTAATACACTTACTCCTCCAACCAAAGCCAGAGCTCCGAATATAAAAACAGAGTCTACGCAGGGCTTTAATAAGGATGATAAACTGGCGGCTACCAATTTCCTGAATGATGTCTCCGGTATCAGATAGATATAAGGCTTCATTAATTCGATTTTCAGTCTTCCAAATATGGTATAAAAGTATTGAATATAGATTACGGTTGCCAGAACAATATATGCATTAAATCTGCTTTTCATTGTATATCCTGCGATTGCCACTCCGATAGTCATGAACAGGGTTAGAGAATCAACAAAAACAAAGCGGGAACTTCGTTTGGCTTCTAATATGTGTTTATAGGCAAATACAATCGCACCCTTACCTTTTTGAAGCCCATTTTCATGATCCTTAACTTTAATCTTCCGGTTTGTAGTCGAGGATATATTTCTTCTGTCCCTATAATCTTTTAACCTCTGAAATGTAATCTCAGTAGAATGAAGTACGTCCTCGTAATAATCCGCCTTGTGACCTGTCAACAGCGATATAAGTAAAATCCCCAGGGTTATAAATAATCCTAAGGATATCAGAACATGCATAAACGAGCCCATAATAACACCTTTAAAGAACATAATAGCCCATCCGGTAACCGGTAAATAGCTAAACAGCTCACTGTCGACCATTATTTTAGCAGCATCCAGTATCCCTACCTGTTCCTTTTGAATTATCAGATATACCGAAACAATAAGTATTCCTAAATAGGCATATAGAAACGAACGAACTATTTTTTTTCGGGTTTCATTACCGTTGCTAAATATATATACTCCTATGGACAAGGTCTGACAAATCATTAATATAACAACATATATTAAGAATAAGGCAATTATTTCCATATATCCATAGCCAAATAATCTGTTAAGATTTGGTATCTGATAAAAGATAAATATTGATGCCAGCATAGTCTTGCCCATTGTCCTTAACAAACCGTAAACAAGTATTTTCTTGGGTGATATAGGGGCGACGAATAGCAGACCCACATCCGCCATGCTAAAATATGTGGAACCGGTGGACAGACCGCTGGAAATAAAGGTATATACATATAGAATTCCAAAGCCGCTGAGAAATAAATATAATATCCTATGATCCACATTTGATTTGTCTATCTGGCTCCCACCGGACATTATAGCTATCAATACGGAACCAACGATAACCAGAAGCACAAATGCGTAAAGAATTATTATTCCGGGCCTTTTTCTGATGGATAGCAATTTATTTTTAATTTGGGTTAATATAAGATACACCAATGCTTTCATGTAATCAATTCTCCCTTTTTGTGATTCTGAAGAACAGTTCTTCCAAGTCCTCTCCCGCTTCTTCCATTTCACTTCTGTTTCTCTTGGCTACAATTTTACCATCCATCATTATATTGGTACTGTTCCAAAATTCCGTTACGCTATCAAGCATATGAGTGCTTATCAGTATTGCCTTTCCTGCCCGTTGCTGCTCGTTAATCATGGTTTTAAGCTCCTTTATGGCGTGAGGGTCCAAACCAACCATTGGTTCATCAAAAAGTATAACCTTAGGGTCAGGAAGAAACCCACAGCATATACTGAGCTTTTGTTGCATTCCCTTAGACAATTCCTTACCGAGCTTCCTTTTCTTATCATCCAACTCAAACCTGCTTATCAGCTCTTCTGCTCTATCCTTCCAGTTTTTTAAGGAATAGGCTCTTGCAATAAATTCCATATGTTCCCAAATAGTAAGCATATCATATAATGACGGAACCTCCGGTATATATCCTAAATCCCTTTTTGCCATTAAGGATTTATTACCGTTACCACATACCTCTATATTGCCCGAGAATTTTAAAAGACCGGCAATACATTTTATAAGTGTGGATTTTCCGGCACCATTTGGCCCCAATAATAAAGAAACCTCACCGCTGCCTATTGATAAATTGATTCTGTCATTCGCAACCAGCTTACCGTATTTTTTTGTAACATTGTTTACGACTAACATTATTTATCCCCCTCTTTGAACGGTACCTGGTACGGTGCCAGGTACGGTACCAGGTACGGTACCAGGTACCAATTTATTCTACTGTAACAGATTTCGCTAAATTTCTTGGTTTATCAACATCCAGTCCCCTCGCTACACTGATATAGTAGCCCATTAGCTGCAATGGTACTACTGCCAGACTGGTGGTAAAATGCTTATCTGTCTTCGGTATGTATGTAACAAAGTCTGCCGTATCTTCAATATTATAGTTGCCGGAGTTGGTCAGTCCCATGAGATATGCCCCGCGGCTCTTAACCTCAATCATATTACTGATGGTTTTCTCATAAAGTTCTTCCTGCGTAAGCACTCCAATAACAAGGGTTCCGTCCTCGACCAGGCTTATGGTACCATGCTTAAGTTCTCCGGCTGCATAAGCCTCAGAATGAATATAGCTGATTTCCTTCATCTTTAAACTGCCTTCTAAGGAAATGGCATAATCTATTCCACGGCCTATAAAGAAGATATCCTTCGAATTGGAGAATTTTGTGGCAAACCATTGAATTCGTTCTTTATCCTCCAACAGTCTGTTAATCTTATCAGGAAGTGTACCAAGCTCTGTAATCAGGCTCTTGTATGTCTTTTCATCGATTTTATTCCATACTAAAGCAAACTGTATCGCTAATACATAGGAAATTATCAGCTGAGCACTATAGGCTTTTGTGGTGGCTACTGCAATCTCAGGCCCGGCCAATGTATATAGCACCTTATCTGCTTCCCTTGCTATGGAGGATCCTACAACATTAACGATTGCCAGGGTCCTTATTCCCATGCTTTTTGCTTCTCTAAGGGCAGCCAGGCTGTCTGCGGTCTCTCCTGACTGACTTATAATAATCACAAGACCGTTCTTATCAATTATTGGTCTTCTGTACCTGAACTCTGAAGCCAATTCCACACGAACCGGTATCCTTGCCAAATCCTCTATAACATATTGAGCCGCAACACCCACATGGTATGCGGATCCACAGGCAACAATATGTATTTCGCTGATATTCTTAATCTCATCGTCAGTGAGTCCAATGTTCGTCAGATTAATCCTGCCATTTGATACAACACTATTTAAAGTATCCGATACTGCCTTGGGTTGTTCATGGATTTCCTTTATCATAAAATGTTCAAAACCGGATTTTTCGGCGGCATCCATATCCCATTGTATCTCAGTTGCTTCTTTTTGAATTTCATCCCCATCAATATTATAGAAAGTCAGCTTACCCTTTTGAAGCTTACCTATCTCCAAGTTTCCGATATAATATACATTTCGGGTATACTTTAGTATCGCCGGAACATCGGAGGCAAAATAAGCATCCTCATTCTCCAGACCCAGTATCATTGGACTGTCTTTTCTGGCAACGTATATTTCACCCGGATTGTCCTTAAACATTACGGCTAAGGCGTAGGACCCGCGTATACGCACCATTGAACGATTAATTGCATCCACAGGATTACCAAAGTATTTTTTATAGTAGTAATCTATTAATTTAACAGCTACTTCCGTATCGGTTCCGGAATAAAAGCTGTAACCGTTCTTATGTAATTTTTCCTTAAGCTCCTGATAATTCTCAATAATACCATTATGTACAGCAACTACACAGCAGTCATCACTACAATGAGGATGAGCATTTTCTTCGGACGGTTCCCCATGGGTTGCCCATCTTGTATGACCAATCCCACAATTTCCAATCAGGGTCTGACCCTCATTTGTCTTATCTGAAAGAGCTTTTAATCTTCCCTTTGCCTTAACAATCTCAATATCTGAATTCGAATCGCGAACAGCAATACCCGCCGAATCATACCCACGATATTCCAGCTTAGAAAGTCCCTCAAGTATTATTGGTGCTGCCTGCTCATTACCAATGTAACCTACAATTCCGCACATATAATTCCCCCTAGGTTTTTAGTTTTTGTCACATGATAAAAACACGTTAGTATTATATCAGATATGACTTTCCACCGCTAGAAAAAAATAATACTCTTCCATTTTATTGTACATCCATATATTTTATACTATAATAAATACTATAACTCATTTCAACTAAAAATGTAAGGCGGTGTATTATTATGACTCAGGATATAGTTATAATAGGCGGAGGCGTAGCGGCCTTTAATGCCATAAAAGCGATAAGAGAAATAGATAAGATCTCTAATATACATTTGGTTCATAACGAACCGGTATATCCTTATTATAGGACAAGATTAACCAAGAGTCTCTTCGAGGATTTGGACGCCGACAGAATATCTCTACAGAGAAAGGAATGGTATGAGCAAAATAATATAACCGTTTATCTCGGTAAAGAGGCTGTATCTATCGATGTCAAAAACAATACGGTTATTCTTAATGATGGCGGCCGATTAGAATACTCAAAGCTGTTATTAGCCAATGGTGCCAGTAATTTTAAACCCAATATTGAGGGTATTGATAAGGAAAATGTATATACCATAAGAAAATTTAAAGACATTCAAGCTATCAAATCAAAATCAGAGGACCAAAAAACCATTCTTCATATAGGAGGCGGTATTCAGAATCTCGAGGCTGCCTGGGCATTTTGCTGCCATGATAAAGAGGTAATCATCGTCGAGTTTATGGACAGACTGATGCCGAGACAGCTTGATGACAGAGCCTCTGAAATACTTCTAAATGCAGTAAAGTCGTATAACATTAAGGTGCTATTAAGCACTGAAGTAATCGCTATAAAGGGCGACGAAAAGGTAAGTGCTGTAATAGCCAAAAACAGAGATTCCTCTGAGGATTCAGAAGGCAGGCAGACCATACCCTGCGATATGGTTATTTATTCTGTGGGAATAAGACCTAATATAAAAATCTGTGAGAATACAGATATACAGATAAATATGGGTGTAATAGTTGATGAGCATATGCATACAAATATTGAAAATGTATATGCTGCCGGAGATATAGCCGAATACTGCGGTAGAGTCGGCGGACTATGGACTATAGCTATCGAACAGGGAAAAACATCAGGCTATAATATTGTCGGAAAGGATGTTTCTTATACCGGAATACTACCTGTAACCACTATTAACGCATTCGACCTTAATATATTTTCAGTCGGAACGATTACTGCCGATAGTGATACGCTTTCATTAGTCGATGATCCTGACGATGGCAAGTCATATAAGAGAATTTTTATTAAGGATAATATTATAATAGGTGCTATTGTTATCGGAGAAACAAAATATAATAATATTCTTAAAAAATTTGTTACTGATAAAATAAACATCTCAGAAATTTATTCTAAAGAAATAACAGTTAACGGACTACTCGAAAAACTGAAATCTATATAAAGTTATATAACTGGATGATATTTTAGTTGATGATATGGGGGCGATTAATGATTTATGAACAGGTATAAAAAAGTACCGAAGGATGAGCTCGTTGAGCGGGCAAAAGAATTGGAATGCCTATATTTAACCGAGGAGGCATTAGCTGAAGGTTCTTTACCTGAAAGCTTAGAAAAGATTGCCTCTATTATTCCTATGGGTTTCAGAAACATTAACGACTGTACTGTAGCTATAGAGCTTGACGGACAGATATATAATAAATTGCAAACCGATGATAATGTGGATGTATTAGGCTCGGCCATAATCGTTAATGATGAAACCAGAGGATATATCAGGGCTATGTATCCTAAGAATACATTCGCCGATGATGATGTTGTATTTCTTGATCAGGAAATACGGCTTCTTAATACTATAGCCAGAAGGATTTCAGAAGCCATCCATAAGAAATCCCCATCAAAAAATGCCGACTATACAAGTCAATGGAAGGCAATTCTGAATTTACTGCAAAGAACAGACCGTAACACTCTTCTGTATGTCTGTGAAAAAATGCTCGCACTGTTAGCCGTTATAAATCCTTCCACTGTTCATGACATTTCCAAGGAATTCGACTGGATTATTTATGATACCCACGATGAGATTAATTTTCCGCTAGAAACAATACCCGAAGTCGATCTTATAAGCTTTAGTAATAATGTATTCAGCAATGCCTCCAAGCATCTAAATGATTCACAGATTTATGAACATATCAATCTTTGGATTTATCAGCGAAAGACCTACGATTTAATAAAGATAGTTGATAAAAGAGACTCGGATTTAGATAAAATCTCACAGGCTTTATCGGCTTATTTAAAGGCCGTTAATGATAACGAATCTTCAAGCGATGCGACACAAAGATGGCTACTTTCCGAGCTGACAAGACGCTTTTTAACGGATAATCCTAAGCTGATTTCAAAGATTCATGAATATATAAGCGTAGAGGAATTTATTGACCTGCTTGATTCCTTCATATGTTCTCCAAGAAGTATCGGTCGTATCGGTGGGAAGGGCTCCGGATTATTTATGGCATATCAGATTCTTAATGCACATAAAGACGAGCTTAAGTTGGAGAATATACTTATTCCCAGGACCTGGTATATATCATCCGATGAGTTCAAGAATTTATTGGAGGAAAATGGACTCGACGAATTAAATGAACATAAATATCTGGATATGGTCGATATCCGTATCAGTTATCCAAGAATAATTCAAAGAATGAAAAATGCCCGCTTATCTCACTATATAATTAGTGAACTCAATAAAATTCTGGATACATGTACAGACAGTCCGTTGATTATTCGTTCATCCAGTATATTGGAGGATCAGATAGACATATCTTTTTCGGGAAAATATAAAAGCCTGTTTATTACCAATATCGGTACCAGAGCCGAACGCATGAAGCAGTTGGTGGATGGTATTCTGGAGGTATATGCTTCGTTATTTAATCCGGATTCGATTGAATATCGTAAAGAGCGGGGACTTCTTGATTGTGACGAACAGATGGGGATTATGATTCAAGAGGTCGTCGGCTGTAAGGTTGGAAACTACTACTTCCCTCTTTTTGCGGGGGTTGCATTTAGTAATAACGAGCTTAGATGGTCCTCACGGATAAAAAGAGAGGACGGATTGCTGCGTATGGTTATGGGACTGGGAACAAGGGCCGTAGACCGTATTGGCGAGGACTATCCGATATTGCTGTCACCCGGTCAGCCAAGCTTAAGAATAAATCAATCTCCCTATGACCTATTGAAATACTCACCTCAATATATGGATGTTATTGATTTGGAAAATAATCAGTTTTTGACTCTGCCGATCACAGACTTAATTAAAGAATATGGTCATAAGATTCCTAATATAAGTTTTATGGGCTCAGTATTAAAGGATGATATTTTAATAGATGTAAATCCGATAATAACGGATTTTAAAAATGATAAAATAATAATTACATTTGATAAATTAATTAATAAGACACCGTTTGTTAAACAGGTAAGATCGATTCTGTCTATATTACAAAACGAGCTGGGATATCCTGTGGATATTGAATTTGCATGTGATGATAAGAATTTCTATCTTCTTCAATGCAGGCCCCAGAGTCGGAACCACGACAATGCTCCTGTCGCAATTCCTATGAATATTTCTGCTTCATCAACCATATTCAGTGCAAACAGATATGTTTCAAACGGAAAGGTCACAGGAATTAAAACAGTCATATATGTCGACCCTTATGAATATACCAAGCTGAAGTCACATGAGGACTTTATGAATATCCGTACAATTATAAGTGAATTAAATGTAATGCTTCCCAGAAAAAGCTTTATACTGATGGGACCCGGCAGATGGGGAAGCCGTGGAGATATAAAGCTTGGTGTACCGGTAGCTTACTCCGATATTAATAAAACCGCTATGTTAATTGAAATAGCGGTTAAACAGTCAAAATATGAACCCGAATTATCTTTTGGAACCCATTTCTTTCAGGACCTCGTGGAAGAAAACATAAAATATCTTCCTTTATATCCTGAAGATAATGATATTATATTTAATATGTCTTTCTTTAGAGGCTCAAAAAATATATTGGCTGAGACATTGCCGATGTATTCACATCTGAGTCATGTTGTAAAGGTAATAAAAATTGAAGATGTGCTACCCGAAAATGAAATGGTTGTTCTTATGAACGGTGATCTGCAAAAGGCTATAGCCTATCTTGATTATCCTTCCACTGTAAATGCAAAAGCAGACACTGACACCATGAATATTCCTGAAATCGTTGAGAATGATGAGGGCGGATGGAAATGGCGTCATTATATGGCCGAGCAAATTGCATCTAAACTTGATATGAATGCCTATGGTGTCAAGGGTATATACCTGTTCGGAAGCACCAATAACTGTACCGCCAGACTTAACAGTGATATAGACCTGTTGATTCATTTTGACGGAACCGATAAGCAGAAATATGAGCTTGATACTTGGCTAAAGGGCTGGAGTATGGCATTATCTGAGATTAATTACCTTAATACAGGCTATAGGTCCGATGGTTTGCTGGATGTTCATTATGTGACAGATCAGGATATTAATGAAAGAACCTCCTTTGCAATAAAAATCAACTCGGTATTCGATCCTGCAACACCGCTGAAAATAAGGAAGATGTAGCAAATAAACGCATAATATACTTATTTCGCTATGCTTGTTTTATTTGCTACATCTCAGATTATACTATACCCTGGGCAAGCATGGCGTCTGCCACTTTAATAAATCCTGCGATATTGGCTCCGGCAATCAAATCACCATCACAACCATATTCCTTAGCAGTATCGCTTATATTCTTATATATGCTTACCATTATTTCCTTTAACTTCATATCCACTTCCTCAAAGGACCAAGAAAGTCGTATGCTGTTTTGAGACATCTCCAATGCGGATGTTGCCACACCTCCTGCATTTGCTGCCTTTGCCGGAGCGAAAAGAACATTTCCCGTCTTTAATATCTCAATTGCTTCCGAGGTAGTCGGCATATTGGCTCCCTCTCCCACTGCCATACATCCATTCTTAATTAGCAGCCTTGCTCCTTCACTGTCAAGCTCATTTTGAGTGGCGCAGGGTAAGGCTATATCGCATGGTATACTCCATATACCGTTACATCCGGGGAAGTATTCAGCCTTAGGATGACTGTTAATATACTCGCTGATTCTTCCTCTGTTAACTTCCTTAATTAACTTAACCGTATCCAGATTAATTCCATCAGCATCGTATATATATCCGTTTGAATCGCTCATGGTTACAACCTTGGCTCCAAGCTGTACCGCTTTTTCTGCTGCGTAGATTGCAACATTTCCGGAACCTGATATAACGACTGTGGATCCTTCTAAACTTCTGTTATTATCAGTTAACATTTCATTTACAAGATATACAAGACCATAACCCGTAGCCTCTTTTCTTACGAGACTTCCTCCATAGGTTAGACCCTTTCCTGTCAGCACACCTTCAAACACATTCTTAATGCGCTTATACTGGCCAAACATATAGCCAATTTCTCTTGCTCCTACGCCGATATCTCCGGCAGGAACATCAGTATTGGGTCCAATATGCCTATATAATTCTGTCATGAAACTCTGACAGAAACGCATTACTTCACCATCAGACCTTCCCTTAGGATCGAAATCGCTGCCTCCCTTACCTCCTCCGATAGGAGTTCCTGTAAGAGAATTCTTAAATATCTGTTCAAAACCAAGAAACTTTATAATTCCAAGATATACTGAAGGATGAAAACGCAATCCTCCTTTATAAGGACCTATCGCACTGTTAAATTCGACTCTAAAGCCTCTGTTAACCTGTACCCTGCCTTGGTCATCAACCCAGGGTACACGGAATATAATTTGACGTTCAGGCTCTACAATTCTCTCCAATATTCCGGCTTTTTGATAATCCCTTCGTACATTTAATAAGGGTTCAAGTGATTCTAATACTTCTTTAACCGCTTGATGATATTCAGGTTCTCCGGGATTTCTTGCTATAACCTGTTGTAGTACTTCGTATGCATATGACATAGATATTCCCCCTTGAATAAGTTGTTGTCAGTTACACATAACGAATGAAAGTAGGAATAAACAACGAAATACCTTACCTTTATTGTGAAATATACCGCTATTATTAGTCCTTTCACACGCCTCTGATTTTTTATGTACGGATTATATCACAGCGAACATACTGTAATCAATTTATTTTTTTGATGTAATAAAAATTTAATAATTTCCTTTTAAATACATTTATAGCCTGTTTCCAGTAATTTAATAATGAAGCAGTCCGTTATATAGGCTATAATGAATAGGAAATTCAGTCAGAAAGAGTAATTATATGTCTGATACTGAATTTGTTTGTAACCCGTTAATCAGCAATTGATAGGAGGATTTCAAATGAAGAAGCGATTAAAGTACGCCGCCTACATACTTGCAGGTATTGCTTTATTCTCGGCAATACTTATTACAAAGGATAAAATAGCCGAAGCCGCTAATAGAGTATATCTTAATGAAACCGACTTAACATTGGAGTTAGGTCATTATAGGACTTTGAAGGTCAGAGGTACTAATGAAAAGGTTTATTGGAAATCAGGTAATGATCGTGCTGCCACAGTAGCCAGTAATGGTAGAGTTACCGCAAGAGGCTGGGGAAGCACAAGAATCTATGCTTATGTCGGTAACAAGACCTTAAGCACTAAGGTAACCATTGTTCAGATGAACAAAAAGAAAGTTACATTGGCAGAAAATCAAACTACACAGCTAGCATTATGGGGTTCTGACAACAGCACAACATGGAAATCAAGCAACGAAAAAGTAGCTACAGTTTCAGATAACGGCTTAGTAACCGGTATATCTACCGGTACTGCTACTATAACGGCTACCTTCAAAGGTAAGAAAATAACCAGTGAGGTTTCAGTTATCGGTCTAAATCATGAATCCTTTGTACTGGAATACGGCGGTAGATTCAGCTCTACCCGTGCCAACTTCGGAACAACTAAGAAGCTTGCAGTTATAGGAAGTAAGGATAAGATTACATGGTCATCAAGTGACACATCGGTAGCTACGGTAGACAGCAAAGGTAAGGTAAAAGCTAAAGGCCCGGGTACAGCTACGATATTTGCTACAGTAAACGGTCAAAAGATTGCAAGTACAGTTAAAGTATTGCAAATGAATAACAGTCAGGTCGAGCTAAAGATCGGTCAAGACTACTCTCTCGATGTTCTTGGTACCGACAGCGACATTCTATGGAGATCCACCAATAAAAATGTTGTCACAGTATCGGATGATGGTGTTATGACAGCTAAGGGAAAAGGATCAGCCAAGGTAATAGCCGAAGTTGACGGCAGACTCGTAAGATGTATCGTTACAGTAAAATAGGATACTTGGCTTACCAATAAACTAATATTGAACAATCGAGTAGGAGGTAGCTGATTATTTCAGCTACCGACCTCTCACACCACCGTGCGTACCGTTCGGTACACGGCGGTTCTCTAGTTTTCAAAAGTAATCAAAGGTAATCATATTTTATAAAAAAGAAAATCCCTCAATCTATTGATTTTACTAAGATTGAGGGCACTTTGGAGAGT
>JAAYTK010000087.1 GCA_012523775.1 Clostridiales bacterium
ATAATCTTATATATTCGCGATATGGTCCAATACGGAAGGTTATAACGAGATGTGTTTCAGTGCATGAAGAAAAAAGCACCTACATCTAGTTTTCCAACTAAACGTAAGTGCCCATATTTTAATCCTAATCAAGCTTCTTCAATGTCGGGAATAACAGTACATCCCTAATAGCCGCAGAATCGGTTAGAAGCATTACGAAGCGGTCGATTCCGATTCCAATTCCGCCCGTAGGTGGCATACCATACTCTAAGGCAGTAATGAAGTCCTCATCCATCTCATTGGCTTCTTCGTCTCCTGCTGCCCTAAGCGCTTCCTGTGCCTCGAATCTTACTCTTTGGTCCAAGGGGTCATTCAATTCAGAGAAAGCATTTGCCATTTCACGTCTGGTAATAAACAGCTCGAAGCGTTCCGTATAATCCGGATTATCCGGCTTTCTGCTTGCCAGAGGTGATATTTCTACAGGGTGGTCCATTATGAATGTAGGCTGAACCAGATGCTTCTCGACATATTCTTCAAAGAACAGATTTATAATGTCGCCCCTCTTATGTCTCTTCTCAAATTCAATATTGTGCTCCTTGGCAAGTGCCTTGGCAGAAGCCTCATCCTCAATCTCATTAAAATCAATATTAGCATACTTCTTAATGGCATCAATCATTGTTAGTCTCTCAAACGGCTTTGACAAATCAATCTCCTCACCGTCATAGATAACCTTAGTGGTTCCCAGCACCTTTTCGGCTACTGTACGGAACAGATCCTCCACCAGATCCATCATTCCATAATAGTCGGTATATGCCTGGTATAACTCAAGCAATGTAAATTCGGGATTATGCCTTACAGACAAGCCTTCATTACGAAATACTCTTCCCATTTCATATACACGCTCTAATCCGCCTACGATTAGCCGCTTAAGGTATAGCTCCAAGGATATTCTAATATATATATCCTGATCCAAAGCATTATGATGTGTACTAAAGGGTCTGGCTGCAGCTCCTCCTGCAGTAGGAACCAATACCGGTGTCTCTACCTCCATGAAATCCCTCTCATCCAAATAATTTCTTATTTCTCTTATTATTTGGGACCTCTTAATGAAAGTGTCTCTGACATCAGGATTAACAATTAAATCCACATATCTTTGACGGTACCTGGTGTCGGTATCCTTAAGGCCATGGAATTTTTCAGGTAATATCTGCAGACTCTTAGAAAGAAGAACTACGTTTTTGGCCTTTACCGATATCTCACCTGTATTAGTCTTAAATACTTCACCCTCTATTCCAACGATATCGCCGATATCATATTTCTTAAATTCGGCATAAGGCTCTTCACCGATTTCATCTCTTCTGACATAGGCCTGAATATCGCCCTTTAAATCTCTTATATTACAGAATGAAGCCTTTCCCATGACTCGCTTAGTCATAATACGACCGGCAATAGATACTATTTTTCCCTCAAATTTATCATAATCACCTGTTATATCGGAAGAATGGTTGGTTACATCATATTTCATTATCTGAAACGGGTCCTTGCCCTTTTCCTGTAGCTCAGCAAGCTTTGCCCTTCTGACCTTGAGCAACTCATTAATATCCTGTTCACTTTGTATTCTTTCATCAGACATGTTTTTCACCTCTTATGGATTAAACCGATATGGACTTCATAGTTTAAGTCCGTATCTTATATTAATTGGACTTTTGGATCTCTAATATCTTATATTGAATAACCTCTCCGTGGCTCTCAACATTTACTACCTCACCGTTCTTTTTACCGAGAAGCTGTTTACCAAGAGGAGATTCATTCGAGATTTTACCCTTTAAGCTATTAGCCTCTGTTGAACCGACAATTTTGTATGTCAACTCCTCCTTCAGCCCCATATCATAGATTCGAACCTTACAACCGATATTTATTACATCCACATTAACTTCATCTTCTATAACAACTTCAGCATTCCTAAGAATTTTATCAATCTCTTCTATTCTTGCCTCTATATCTCTTTGCTCGTCCTTAGCCGCATCGTATTCGGCATTCTCAGATAAATCCCCCTGCTCCCTTGCTTCCTTAATCTTCTGAGCTATCTCTCTTCTTTTATTAACCTTTAAATCATGAAGCTCTGCCTCTAACCGTTGCAAGCCTTCATAAGTTAATATGTTTTTCTTCTCAACCATAAAACACCCTTCCTCCATATTGCATTTTCTTTTAATTTCATACAATACATTCAACGTATTATATATCATCACTTGTTTATTGTCAACATTTGCTTATTGGTGCATAAAACATCCCCTTCAGCGTACATAATATCTTATCTTTATAGCATATAAAATATACAAGCCTTTTATGAATGTTCCATGGCAATCAATCGTATTTATTCCAATAGAAATATAGTCTTATAATAATTTACTAAAATATTCGCCAAAGTCAAAGGTGGCAAAATAATCCTCCGGTGTCTCGGCTCTTCGTATAAGCTGAACCGAATTATCCTCCTTCAAGAGCAGCTCTGCACTTTTTAATTTTCCGTTATAGTTATAGCCCATGGAAAAGCCATGAGCACCGGTGTCATGTATAACTATCAAATCACCAACATCAATCTTTGGCAGCATTCTGTCGATGGCAAATTTATCATTATTTTCACATAACGAACCGGTAATATCATATTTATAATCGCAAGGAGCATCCTCCTTACCCATAACCGTTATATGATGATATGCTCTGTACATTGCAGGTCTCATCAGATTGACGGCACAGGCATCGAGTCCTATATACTGCTTATATATATTCTTTTCATGTATAGCAGATGCAACCAGATGGCCATACGGTGCCAGCATATATCTTCCAAGCTCTGTATATATGGCTATATCTCCCATTCCCGCAGGGACGAGTATTTCCTCAAATGCTTTTCTTACTCCCTCTCCAATAACCATAATATCATTGGGCTTCTCATCGGGAAGATACGGAACTCCAATGCCTCCGGAAAGGTTAATAAATTTAATATTAACACCCGTCTTATCGCGAAGCTCTACAGCCAGCTTAAATAAAACACCTGCCAGAGTAGGATAATATTCGTTAGATAACGTGTTACTGGCAAGAAAAGCATGGATGCCAAATTCTTCGACTCCCTTATCCTTAAGTATACGGAAGCCTTCAATCAACTGTTCCTTGGTAAAACCGTACTTGGCATCTCCGGGGTTATCCATTATTCCGTTTGTCGTGGTGAATATGCCGCCTGGGTTATATCTGCAGCTTATAATCTTAGGAAGCCCTGCTACCCTTTCAAGAAACTCTATATGTGTAAAGTCATCTAGATTAATGACTGCATTTAGCTCTCTTGCCATCATAAATTCCTCAGCAGGAGTTACATTGGAGGAGAACATTATATCCTCTCCCTTATAGTCTAAAGCCTTAGCCAGCATCAATTCTGTCAAAGAGGAACAATCCACACCGCAGCCTTCTTCCTTTAATATGTTTATAATATAAGGGTTTGGTGTAGCCTTTACTGCAAAATATTCCTTAAATCCTTTGTTCCATGCAAATGCTTCCTTTAATTTTCTGGCATTTTCCCGAATTCCCTTCTCATCATAAATATGAAATGGTGTGGGATATGTCTTGACTATATCCTTTAGTTGCTCCAACGTAACAAACGGTTTTTTCATTGGCATCCTCCTATATCGGTTAATAGCTGATATTCTCCTGATTTAACACATTGAATGAAATCATTTATGCTTTCCAATGGCCTATTAAATCCCATTCCGTTTAGCGTTTTTTCAATGCCATGAGCATCTGTTCCTGCAAACGCAGGCAGGTTATGTTGCTTTGCATATTCGGCGGCCTGCAAGTCAGATTCAGGCCTTTTGTTGCCGCCATTGTATGTCTCCACGGCATCTACATATTCAGGAAAAAGACGAATCTCCGGAATATATGACCTGACTCTGAAGGGGTGTGCATGAACCACATATCCCCCCGCCTCATGAACATAGTTGTATTGCTCTTCTATCGACCAATAAAGCATTTCAGGATGTTTTCTCATCCATTCATGATCCAATCCATATATTAAGAATTCCGTACCTCTATAATTGGATTCCCATCCGAAGAATACGGTCAATCCCAGACGTTCTCCTTCTTTCTTGGCATTCTCATAACCACTGCAAAAGAGGTCTATTCGTTCATCCCAAGGTAAGTCTTTGGGAACTCCGGTATTTCCATTAAAAAAATGATCAGTAACAATTATGCCGTCATACCCTGCATCCTTATAAAATCTGACTTGTTCTGCTCCTGATCTTAATGAGCATACACTTGCTTCACTGGTATGCAGATGGGTCTCGTATACGTATAAGCCCACAGTTGCACCTGCCTTTCTAAACCTGCCTACAAAACCAGTCTAATATAAATTATCTATATTAATTCTGAGTAATGTTCACATTATACATTATTTTTTATAATTTTCAAACATATTAAAAACCGTTTCATAAGTGCAGACTATATTATAGTACAAATTTAAAATTTATGCTACCTTTTTAAAAATAAATAAAATACTTACACCTTTGTCGGAGGTAAAATTACTAGAAAAATACAAAGTCTTGTGTTATAATCATTTAGAATAATCTACATATAGAATACTTGTTAAAGGGGAAGATGAACCATGGAACAATATAGCGGAAATCAAATAGTTGTGTTAGAGGGGCTTGAAGCAGTCCGCAGGCGTCCCGGAATGTATATAGGAACCACCGGATCCAGAGGTCTACATCACCTTATTTGGGAGATTATTGATAATGGAATTGACGAGCATTTGGCAGGCTATTGCAATCAGATTGACGTAACGGTTCTAAAGGATGGAGGTATCGAAATTGTCGATCACGGACGCGGAATTCCGGTAGATATTCATCCTATTAAGAAAATACCTACTCCCCGTGTTGTCTATACCACCCTTCATGCAGGAGGAAAATTCGACAGTACTGTATATAAAGTATCAGGCGGTCTTCACGGTGTCGGTGCATCGGTCGTAAATGCTCTTTCCAAGCGTATGCTTGTAGAGATAAAAAGAGATGGTAAGATATATCGGGATGAATATGCAAACGGCGGTAAACCAATAACCAAATTGGAAAACGGTTTGCTTCCGGTAGTCGGTAAATGCAATAAATCAGATACAGGAACGAAGGTCACTTTCTATCCGGATGATACAATCTTTGAATCAGTAGAATTTAAGGCTGATGTGATTCAAAAAAAGCTAAAGGAAATAGCATTTCTTAATAAAAATCTGTTACTTACTTTTAAGGATGAAAGAATAGGTGTCTCAAAAAGCTATATAGAAGAACAAGGAATCAAAAGCTTTGTCTCCTATCTCACCAGGGATATGAATGTACTCCACGAGGAGCCCATATATTTAGAAGGTACCAGCGGTGATATAGAGGTTGAAATATCCTTCCAATATACCGATAATTTTGCCGAGCAAATTAACTCATACTGTAACTGTATAAATGTCGTGGACGGAGGAACTCTGGTAACGGGTTTTAAGACAGGCCTTACCCGTGTCATGAATCAATATGCAAGAGAACTGGGTATATTGAAGGATAAGGATGACAATTTTGACGGCAAGGATATCCGTAACGGAATAGTTGCCATAGTATCGATTAAGCATCCGGATCCACAGTTTGAAGGACAGACAAAGACCAAGCTTGGTAATACCGATGCCAAGACAGCAGTTGATGAAGTCTTCTCACAGGAGGCACAGCGTTGGTTCGATAAAAATATAGAGGTACTGAGGACCATTCTCGACAACTCGATGAAGTCCTTTAATGCGAGAAAAGCCAGCGATAAGGCAAGAACCGCAGTATTAAAGCAGCTTAACGATGTGGATACAAGGAGTAAGCTTGCTTCCTGCTCCTCAAAAAAACCCGTGGAATGTGAATTATATATAGTAGAGGGTGATTCCGCAGGTGGTACGGTAAAAGCGGCCAGAGACCGTCGTACCCAGGCAGTACTGCCCCTAAGAGGTAAAATTCTGAATGTGGAAAAAGCCACGCTTGAGAAAATCTTAGTAAATAACGAGATTAAATCTATGATAGCCGCTTTTGGATGCGGAATAGGTGATGAATTTGACATATCGAAACTTAATTACGATAAAATCATTATTCTGACAGATGCCGATGTGGACGGTGCCCATATAAGCACACTGCTTCTTACCTTCTTCTATCGTTTCATGCCGGAGCTTATATCCGCAGGTAAGGTGTATAAGGGACTACCCCCTTTGTACAGAGTCGAATATGAGGCTATCGTTAATAACAAAAAGAAGAAGGAATCAAAATATCTGTTTAATGATTTCGAACTGGAAAAGTTCCGAAAGAACGATGATTATAAAATCCTGAATATACAGAGATATAAAGGTCTTGGTGAAATGGATGCCCATCAGCTTTGGGAAACCACTCTGAACCCGGCCTCCAGAGTATTGGCAAAGATTACAATCAGTGACCATATAGAAGCCGATGAGATTACGAGTACCCTGATGAGCAGCAATGTTCCTCCGAGACGTACTTTCATAATGGAAGAGGCAAAATACGCTAAGCTGGATGTATAAAATCCCAGTTAATTATATTATACCGCCTATAACGGCAAAATAACGGGAGGTAACAATGAAACATCAACTTCAACAAGAACAAGTTATACAATTAGATTTTTCTGAGGAAATGAAAATAAGCTTCCGCGATTATGCCATGAGTGTTATCGTAGCCAGAGCTATTCCGGATGTAAGGGATGGCTTAAAGCCTGTTCAGCGAAGAATCTTATATTCAATGATTGAACTGGGACTGGATCCGAATAAGCCCCATAGAAAAAGTGCCCGTATTGTCGGTGATACCATGGGTAAATATCATCCCCATGGTGACAACTCCATTTACGATGCCTTGGTACATATGTCCGAGGATTATTCTCTTATGGTTCCCTTGGTGGACGGGCATGGTAACTTTGGGTCTATCGACGGAGACGGTGCTGCGGCCATGCGATATACCGAAGCAAGGCTTTCTCCCGGTGCCATGGCGCTGTTGGATCATTTGGAGAAGGGCTTAATAGACTTTAAGCCTAACTTTGACAACAGCGAAAAGGAACCCGTCGTACTTCCGGCTATGGTTCCAAATCTACTGATTAACGGAACAACCGGTATTGCGGTAGGTATGGCGACAAATATACCGCCCCATAACCCTGATGAGGTGATTGAGGGAGTAATAGCATACATGGATAATCCGGATATCACCACACAGGAGCTTATGAATTATATTCCCGCTCCTGATTTTCCTACCGGCGGAACCATTATTAATGTTGATGATATGGCTAAAATATATGAAACCGGTGAAGGGAAAATAAGAATCCGGGCAAAAGCAGAAATAGAAAACGGTGATTACGGCAGAAAGAATATCGTTATCACAGAGATCCCATATACTGTTGCCGGAAATAAAACAAAGCTCGTCGAGAGTCTTTCTGCTTTGATTAAGGATAAGGTATTTGATGAAATTCATGACGTAAGGGACGAATCCTCCAAGGAGGGTATTAGAATTGTCATAGAGGTCAAAAAGGACAGGGATATTGAAAACCTTCTAAACGGTCTCTATAAAAAGACGGTGATGGAGGATACCTATTCCGTTAACCTCTTGGCAATCAAGGATCAGCAGCCAGTAATCTTCAGCCTGAAAGGCCTTATACAGGAATTCGTGGATTTCCAGGTTGAAATATATACTAAGGAATATAACTACCTGCTTGACAAGGCAGAGAAACGCTTGGAGGTAGTAGAAGGCTTAATTAAGGCAACCGATGTGATTGACCTTATTATTGAGGTTCTTCGCGGAAGCTCCTCAGTTAAGCAGGCTAAGGCATGTCTTATGGAAGGCAATACAGATGATATTAAGTTCAAGTCTGAGGCATCAAAGAAAGAAGCAGCCACCTTTAGCTTCACCGAAAGACAGGCAGACGCTATACTTGCCATGCAACTATCAAAATTAATCGGACTGGAAATTCTTAAGCTCCATGATGAGGAGGGCAACTTAAGGGATTCTATCAAGGAATATGAAAAAGTACTCGGGAGCAAAAAAGAATTATTTAAGGTAATAAAACAACGCCTGAATGAATATAAGAAGATCTTCCACTCCCACCGCAAGACCATGCTAATTAATACAAAGAGCGAGGATTATGTGGAGGAAATCAAGGTAGAGGATAAATATGTGCTTATAGACCGCTTCGGCTATACCAAATCCTTGGATTCTGCAAGCATCTCAAGAGTTCTTGAGGAAAATCTCAAAGAATATAAATATATAATTCAGATGAAGAACACGGACAGGCTTTGCTGCTTTACAGATGGAGGCAATATGTTCCAGGTTAAAGCCGAGAATATACCACGGTGTAAAATGAAGGACAGGGGTGCATTAATCCAAACACTGTGTAAGCTGGATAAGGAGGAGGTTATTCTTTATACATCCTTTGAACAGCTATTTGAATCTCAGCTTCTGTTCGTAACCAGAAACGGATATATTAAGCAGGTCTCCGGTGCTGAATTTGAGACAAACCATTCTCAAATAAGTGCCACGAAGCTGGAGGAAGGGGATAAGGTTATTGGCATAACTCTATTATCAGCAGGAGATGTTCTGGCAAACAATCAAAAGGTCATTATTCTTACAGATAACGGTCTGTCTCTGGGCTTCCCGCTTTCGGAGGTGTCAGAACTCAAGAAAAACAGCCGGGGTGTAAGGGCAATTAAGCTGGATAAGGATGATAAGGTATGCTTCGGAATTGCAGTCAATCAAAGTACGGAAACCTTTGAATACAACGATAAGGTATATAATGCCAAGAAGGTTAGAATGCGTAAGCGTGCAGATAAAGGTCAAAAAGCTAAATTATAAAAATAAACAGGCCCTATCTTTTGTCAGTTGCAAAGATAGGGCTTGTTCAGGGGTAATAAAAAGCAGGTATTAGATTATCTTCTTTTCTATAAAATCAGCGGATAGACGAATACTCTCTTTTGTTTTAGTTAAGTCATATCTAAAATAAGAATCCTGTTGTGCCATATAAGCCTTCGTATGGGAAACTCCAAGCTTCTTTACCAGCTCCTCCATACGGGATGCTAAATCCTCGAGGGTAAACAAATACTCAAAAAGATTGTTTTCGAACGATTTGTCCTCATTCAGAAATGCTACCTCCAGCTGATATGAAAGCTCGGCAATAGATGTTCCTCCAATGGTTGTCATCATTCTTCTTAAGGTTTGAGTAATCATCCTTAAGCCTTCATATTCGCTTGTCTCAGCCATTGATTTAAGAATCGGCAGCTTCGACTTAACACTTTTAAGCGTAGATAATAATGCCTTCGAATAATTCTCTATATTACAAAGGTAATAATGATACCCTGTGTCAAAATCGATCTCAGGGACAATTTCAAGCAAATTTCTTATCATATGTTCGTTCATGCTTATCACTCCATGCTTAGCCATAAGAATGATATATGTACCATATATTGTAATAACATGGTATTATAATATCATCATATAGTATATTTGTAAATAATAATTCTAATAAATGAGCATATTTTCCTATATAAGTAATTAATGTAGAAAAATGCAGGCATTTATGTTATTAAGTAGAAAAGTATCACATATTAAATATCGGTTTAAATATATAATAAATTAATTATTTCTTATAATAACTTATAAATTGAATAAACAAAAATAATATGGCTTAAAGCCTGATAGGTCTTGTTATTTATAGTAAAATGAGGTATTATAAATCATAATTTTTTAGGAATCACATCATATTAGGAGGTTGGAAAGTGGAAAAAGAGTTAATCATAATACTGGACTTTGGCGGACATAACAGTCAGCTCATTGCCAGACGAATAAGAGACTACAATGTTTATTGTGAGGTACTGCCCTATAATACCGATTATGAGAGAATAAGGAGCATGGCTCCGAAGGGAATTGTATTTAACTCCAATTCAACAGGATATGACACACGGATAGATAATCTTGGCGTTCCTATCCTTAAAACCTGTGACGACAACTTAAACCGGCTTAAAGACTTCCTGTATGATGAATGTGGATGCAGCGGAAGCTGGAATATGACATCCTTTGTTGAGATGTCCATTAAGCAATTAAAAGAAAAAATAGGCGACCGAAAAGTACTCTGTGCCTTATCCGGCGGAGTTGATTCCTCTGTAGCGGCTGTCATGATTAGTAAGGCAGTCCATAAACAGCTGACCTGTATCTTTGTAGACCATGGTCTTCTAAGAAAGAATGAGGGAGATGAGGTTGAGGAAATATTTACAAAGCAATTTGATGTTAACCTTATTCGTGTAAATGCTCAGGAACGTTTCTACAACAAGCTTGCCGGTGTTACAGACCCCGAGAAGAAGAGAAAAATAATCGGTGAGGAATTTATCCGTGTATTCGAGGAAGAAGCAAAGAAAATAGGAAAGGTGGATTACCTTGTTCAGGGAACCATCTATCCTGACATCATAGAAAGCGGAGTCGGTAATTCGAAGGTAGTTAAAAGTCATCATAATGTAGGCGGACTTCCCGATTATGTTGACTTTAAAGAAATCATAGAGCCACTGAGGGATTTATTCAAGGATGAGGTCAGAAAAGCCGGTCTAGTGCTGGGCATACCTGAAAATCTAGTATACCGTCAGCCATTTCCGGGTCCGGGACTTGGCGTTCGTATCATCGGCGAAATAACCGCAGACAAAGTAAAAATCCTACAGGAAGCCGATCATATATACCGCGAAGAGATAGCAAAGGCCGGTCTCGACAAACAAATAAGTCAATACTTTGCCGTACTGACCAATCTCAGAAGCGTCGGCGTTACGAATGACGAAAGGACCTATGACTATACAGTTGCCCTTCGTGCCGTAACCACCACAGATTTCATGACTGCAGATTATGTTGAAATCCCCTGGGATATCTTACGCAAAATTTCAAATCGCATTGTGAATGAAGTAGAGCATGTGAATAGAGTCTGTTATGATATCACGGGTAAACCACCGGCAACGATTGAGTGGGAGTA
>JAAYTK010000088.1 GCA_012523775.1 Clostridiales bacterium
AAACATTTCATTATTATTAAATCAGAATATATCGACTATATTATGCTTTATGGCATATACGGCTGCCTGTGTTCTGTCAGACACATTTATCTTCTTAAAGATATTTGATACATGGTTTTTAACTGTTTTCTCACTGATGTTGAGGGTATACGCCACTTCCTTGTTAAACAATCCCTCGGCCAAAAGCTTTAATACCTCAATCTCCCTTCTGGTTAGCTTCTCCTCAATCAGCTTAGGGCTTGTGGATTTATCCTCAAGTCTCTTCTTTAGAAGTGGTGTCAGCTCCGGTTGAATAAATGAATCTCCTTTATTGATCGTAAATATGGCCTTCTTTAATACGGTAGAATCAGAGTCCTTGAGTACATACCCATCCACACCGATTTCTACGGCTCTCACAAGATATTCGACCTCATTATGAATGGTTAATATCAGTACCTTAACATTCGTCTTTTTTTCTCTTAAATACTGAAGCACCTGTAATCCATTCATATTTGGCATATTAATATCTAAAAGGAGCACATCTGTATTCTTCTCATCCAGGATATCAATACATTCTCTCCCGCTTCCTGCCTCAGCATTTACTTTAATATCTCCATCTAACTCGAGTATTTGCTTAATTCCTTCTCTAACCATTGAATGGTCATCTGCGACCATAACTTTTATTTGCTTGCTCATCTTAATTCCCCCCACTCTTCGTAATAGGCGCAGTAATGGTAACAATTGTTCCTTTATTTATGGCGGACTTAATCTTCATGGTTCCCGATAATAAATATACCCTTTCCTTCATTATAGAAAGTCCGTAACCTGAGTAATCGGGTGCCACTTGATCCTTCCTATTTTCAGCATCAAATCCTTTTCCGTCATCTGCGATTGATACTTCTATATTTTGCTCATTATAAGTTATATTTATATCAATTGACTTTGCATCCGCATGTTTTATGGCGTTAATACAAGCCTCTTGTATTATTCTAAATATAGAAATTTTAATTACAGGTAATATGTCCTCAATTTCATCATTATGAGTTACGTTAATTTTAATATCATGACTCATCATAAGCTGGTTTACGAATCTCTCAACTGTTGTCAAAAGACCTAAATCATCCAATGACATCGGTTTTAAATTATATATGATTTCTCGAATTTCACTAATAACCGATTTTAGAGTGTTTGACATGGTGCTTAACTCCAGCTTCGTACGAACAGTATCCATATCTACCAATCTGGAGCATAATTCGCACTTATGAATTAAGCCGGTTAAATTTTGTACGGTTGAATCATGAAGGTCTCTGGCAATTCTTTTTCTGTCCTGTTCCTGAATACTTAATATATTTAGTCCAAGATTAAAATTCGGTGAGTCTGGATCCTGAATAATTCCATATATTTCCTTTAATTGTTTTATAATGTTATCCAGTTTGCTTTTTTCCTCTTCTGTTTGGTTTATTTTATTCTTAATGTCTTCCTTTTCATCAAAATATTGCTCAATATTATAATCCTTGCTGTTAGGTGAAAAAAGATTTGAACTCTTTTTCCTGGTTTGACTCAGGGAGTGAATCAGGGCCTCCTTCTCTGATAATTTGTTCAAGTAGATTTTCATCTGGTCGATAATTTCGTTACGTCTTTTCTCATATTCTACAATGAGATTAAGTATAAAATGTCTTAAGCTGTCAGGCTGGTTCATTCTTGTATCATCCCTTCATATTTGCAAAACTGATATCCTATGGTACAAAAATGCATCTCTTATATTATCCTAACATGAAGCAAGGTTTATAGCAAATATTAACATTATTATCTATAAGTACTCTATGGATATAATATACCAATTTTTTCAATTTTAAAAGTATTTTTTAATAAATAATCATATAAACCTTAGATTTTGATATAAAACACCAAGAAAATTGTCGTATAATATATTATAAAGGCTCCTTAGATGGTTTGCCTGCCAGTCTGGGATATTTCTGCGAGGTTCTATTTATTTTCTCAACAACTATTAATGAGCGTTTTATATCTGTATCAATTAGATTAAACTCTTTAACCGCCGTTATTTTCCCTCCGAGCTCTTGAATTGCTCTATTAGCCTCCTTAAGCTCTTCTGAAATATTTCCTGATTTGTATGAAATAAATCTGCCTCCCTTTGTCACAAAGGGCAAACAGTATTCTGACAGGGTGGATAGCCTTGCAACTGCTCTTGAAGTACAGATATCAAATACTTCCCGATAATTTGCATCCCTTCCGTAATCCTCGGCTCTTCCGTGGATTGCTGATATATTATCCAGCTCTAATCTTTCAATAACCTCATCTAAAAATTTTATGCGTTTGTTGAGTGAGTCTAATAATACCATAGAAGTGTTTGGAAATGCAATTTTTAACGGTATTCCCGGAAGCCCTGCCCCTGTCCCTAAATCAAGCATTCTTTCGTTTGCGGGCTTATATACCTTTACAATTGATAGTGAATCCAGAAAATGCTTGAGTATCACTTCTTTAAAGTCGGTTATTGCAGTTAAATTCATTACCTTGTTCTTTTCGATCAGCATTTCATAATATACCAAAAAATTATTAAGCTGCTTATCATTAAGATGAATATTTAATTCCTCTAAGCCTTTTTGAAAGCAAAGTATTCCCTGCTTCATATTTCTCCCTTCCCGGCTAACCATTTTTATTATTATCTCTACTCTTATTGTCTTCTTTCGAATTATATTGCATGAGATAAACCATGAGGACAGAAATATCGGCCGGCGACACTCCTGATATTCTGGATGCCTGACCGATAGAAACAGGTCTAAAAGCCTCCAACTTCTGTCTGGCTTCGATTCTTAGACCTGATATTTTATTATAATCCAAATCCTCAGGGAGTTTTTTGTTCTCCATCTTCTTATGCTGTTCTACCTGTCTTAGCTGTCTTAATATATAACCTTCATACTTGATATTTATATTGACCTGCTCAATAACATCATCCGGCAAGTGCTTTCTGTCAGGATCGATGCTTTTAAGCATTTCATAATTTAGCTCAGGCCTCTTTATTAAATCAGCCAATGTAGTTGCAGTTGCCAGAGGAGCACTGTTATAGCTCTTTAATAACTCCTGAACCTCTTTGCTTGCACCTACGGTCACGTTTTCCAGTCGCTTCTTTTCATTAATGATATCCAGTTCCTTTTTAAGAATCGAATTATACCGCTCCTCATCAATTAAGCCTATTTTATATCCAATCTTAGTAAGCCTTAAATCCGCATTATCCTGCCTAAGGAGTAATCTGTACTCTGCCCTGGATGTCATCATACGGTATGGCTCCTTTGTTTCTTTGGTTATAAGGTCGTCTATTAACACTCCTATATAAGCCTGAGAGCGATCAATTATTACAGGTTCCCTATTAAGAAGCTTCATGGCTGCGTTAATTCCTGCTATAAGACCCTGAGCCGCTGCTTCCTCGTATCCGGAGCTTCCGTTAAACTGGCCCGCGCTAAACAAGCCTTCGATATTTTTGAATTCAAGAGTAGGCTTTAACTGTGCCGGATTGATACAGTCATATTCTATGGCATAAGCATTTCTGACGATATTTGCATTCTCGAGTCCCGGTACCGAGCGATACATCTGTATCTGAACATCCTCAGGTAAAGAACTGGACATCCCAGAGATATACATCTCATTGGTATACTCTCCTTCGGGCTCAATAAATACCTGGTGCCTGTCCTTATCTGCAAACCTCACCACCTTATCCTCTATGGATGGACAGTATCTTGCTCCCGTCCCCTTAATGTCTCCGCTAAATAACGGCGATCTGTCTATATTTGCCCTGATTATCTCATGAGTCCTGGGAGTTGTATAGGTAAGCCAGCATGAAACCTGGTCTCTTTTTATATCCTCCGGCTTATTGGTAAAAGAGAAGGGTGTGATTTTTTCATCTCCCTTTTGCTCCTCCATTTTGGCAAAATCTATCGATCTCTTATCAATTCTTGCCGGTGTTCCGGTTTTAAAACGAAACATCTCCACTCCTAAGCTTTTTAGTGAATCTGTTAGCTTTAAAGCCGCCTGAAGACCGTTGGGCCCTGTCATGTGCACGGTATCTCCATAGATACATCTGGCATTTAGATAGGTTCCGGAGCATATTATAACAGCCCTGCAGTGATATATGGCTCCTGAAAAGGATTTAACACCTATAACCTTATTATCCTTTGTTAATATCTCGGTGATTTCACCCTGCTTTATTATTAAGTTAGGAGTATTCTCCATTACCTTTCTCATGGCTGTGGAATATTCCTGCTTATCTGCCTGGGCTCTTAATGAATGAACCGCCGGCCCCTTAGACAGATTAAGCATTCTGGATTGAATATATGTTTTATCTATATTCTTACCCATTTCACCGCCTAAAGCATCTATTTCTCTTACCAGGTGTCCTTTTGATGTTCCCCCTATATTAGGATTACAAGGCATCAAAGCTATACTGTCAATTGACACGGTAAAAACAATTGTACTTAGGGATAGCCTTGCACATGCCAGAGCCGCCTCACAGCCGGCATGTCCTGCCCCTATAACAACTACGTCATATTCATCAAATACGTATGACATATTAATCCTTATCCTTTCTATAACTAAAAGATTTCATATGGTTTACTTACCCATACAAAATTCACTGAATATCATATTAATTAGGTCTTCATCCACATTCTTACCCAGTATTTTACCAAGCTCCTCATATGCAGACATGAGATCTATTGAATAAAAGTCCTCGGGCATATTATTCTCTATGCTTTCTTTTACTAAATTCAGGGCTTTTAGAGCATTCCTAAAGGCCTCTAAATGTCTTTCATTTGTAATATAGATGTCTTCATTAAATGTTAAATCGCCTTTAAAAAACATCTCCTTTATTAATTGCTCCAGCTCATCGATGCCCTTATGCTCAACAAAAGAGGTGCTTACGATGGGATGGCCGGATTTATCCTTAATGTCCTCTACTGTTATTCTCGGAGGCAAATCGCTTTTATTTAACAATAATATCGCCTTTTTATCACTCGTTAAGGAAAATATTATTTCATCATTCTCATCTAAGGGAGTCGAAGCATCTATAACATATATTATTAAAACCGCTTCACGGGCTACACGCATTGCTTTATCAACACCGATTTTCTCAACAATATCCTCGGTACTTCTTATACCTGCGGTATCGATTATATTTAAGGTAATATCATTCAAGCATATGGTTTCTTCTAAAGTATCTCTTGTGGTTCCTGCAATATCCGTAACAATTGCACGATCCTCTCTTACTAATATATTTAAAAGGCTGGACTTACCTGCATTAGGCTTACCTAAAATTACCGTCTTAATGCCCTCCTTAAGTAATCTTCCTTTCCTTGAGCTGTCTATCAGCCTATTAATACTTTGACAATAATTATTCACCTTTAATAAGAGCTCGCCAGAAAATCCGTCGATACTGATATGCTCGGGATCATCCAAAGCCGCTTCTATAAATGCTATATCTCTTAAGATGTTGTCTCTTATTTCTTCAATAATTTCCAATTCTCTGCCCTTTAATTGATTTAGTGAATTCTTTAGGGCAATATCATTTTTTGCGTTTATTATATCACATACGGCCTCTGCCTGTGAAAGGTCAATTCTGCCATTTAGAAAGGCTCTTTTAGTAAATTCTCCGGGCTCTGCCAGTCTGATATCCTGCTTTAATACAGCCTCTAAAACCTTCCTTGTCACTACGATACCACCATGGCAGTTTATCTCAATTACATCCTCACGGGTATAGGTTGAAGGTGCTCTCATGACCGTAACCATAACCTCGTCTATTATAGTTTCATCGTCTACTATATGGCCATAATGTATGGTATGGCTTTTTTGCTTTGATAAAAGCTTCTTCCCATCCCTTGACCGATATATTCTGTCAATAACAGAAAAAGCCTTATCACCGCTGATTCGTATGATGCTTATTCCCCCGGTACTTAGTCCCGTAGCAATAGCAGCTATGGTATCCGTATTCATAAGAGTCCTCCTTTCATAAGATAAAAAGGTGTCTTAAAGTAAAACCCATCTTTAAGACACCCCTTCACATCAGTTTAACAGGGTTTTATGAATTTTCACCTGTTGCCCTCGCCTTGCTTTCCTTATATTCCTTATAATCCTTTTTATAATCTCTGCTGTAATTTTTAGAATAATCCTTACCGTATTTGTACTGCTTATTTTCTTTGTTAGATTTCTTATAATTTATTACAACCTTACGATATGGCTCTTCACCTTCGGAATAGGTCTCAACAAATTTATCGTTTTGCAGCGCTGAATGGATTATCCTTCTTTCATATGGATTCATGGGCTCTAAAGTAATGGATCTTCTGTTTCTTTTTACCTTGTGAGCTATATTCTTTGCGAGGTTCTCAAGCGTTTCTTTACGTCTTGCTCTGTAATTTTCTGTGTCCAGCTTGACCTTAATATAATTATCCGTATTCTTATTAATAACAAGACTAACAAGGTATTGTAGGGAATCGAGAGTTTGTCCTCTTTTTCCTATAAGAACACCCATTTCCTCTCCCTCGAGATTAATTTCCAGTAAATTATTCTCTTCATCATAAATAGTCTCTATAACAGTCTCAATATTCATTGCATTGAACACTTTTTCCAAAAAGTCCTTGGCTATATTCTCCAAGTTCTTCTTTAGCTTTACTTTTATACGTGCGGGCTTTCCAAACATCCCTAAGAATCCGGAGGTTTCCTTTTCAATAACTTCATAATCTAAGTTATCAGCCGTTGTTCCTATTTCCAGCATTGCATTTGTAAGTGCTTCATCTACCGTCTTTGCTGTGAATTCTTTCCAATCCATTATTTATCCCCCTTTTCAATATTCTTATTCTTCAGAAGGTTAGCTATCTCAGATATGCTGGTAGGATTGTAAGAATCTTTCTCCTTATTTGAATTTTCATCTATATCATCATTGCTGGTAATATCTTTATCTGAATCCTTCTTTCTATCTGAAATACTCTCAATTGACTTAGTCTGCTTTCTGGCAAGCTCCTGAATGGAGGTTCCACCGGTAGCTGCTGATTTCTTAAATAACTTCTTTTTTGCCTTCTCCTGACTCTTTGCAACAAGCTCGTCCATACCCATGCGGTCCAAATGTCTGTTTACAAAGAACTGTTGAATAATGGAGAATAAGCTGTTAGCAATCCAGTATAATCCTACACCGATTGGAAGCATCAAGCAGAAAAAGCCTGACATAATAGGCATAACAACATTCATCGAAGACATAGGATTTGGTGCTGCATCCTTCGAATTAGTCTTAACACTCATTTGCTTACTTTGTACAAACTGTAATCCCATTGATATTAACGGAATAAGAATAGATATTGATTTCCAGCTTGGTGTATTGGTAATACTTAAGCCAAAGAAGTTGTTAACACTCATTATACTTTCAATAGCCGTGTTTGCATCTGCTCCCAGTCCCTCCTGTAACAACAGATTCCACTGAGAAGTGTTAAATACCGCCAACGCCTTAATAATTTCATCTATTGTAGTTAACTGAAGCTTTTCAAAATTATTGGCTATTTCTGATAATACGCCTACACCTTCTCCGTGAGATAAAATAGCATTGGCTACGTGAGTATAAGGCTCTCGTACAAGGTTAACAAAATCAGGAATATTATTGATTACTCTGTATAATGCAAACATTATAGGTAATGTTATCAATAAAGGCAGACATCCGGATGTTGGGCTTGCACCGTATTTCTGATAAACAGCCTGTGTCTCAGCCTGCTGCTTTCTCATTGATGCCTCGTCTTTTCTTCCTTTATATTTTTCCTGAATTTTCTGTATTTCTGGAGTGATTATTGACTGTAATCTGCTAAATCTCTGCTGCTTAATTGTTAAAGGAAACATCAGAGTTTTTACAATAAATGTAAACACAAATATCGATAATGCTATGTTCTGTACTCCAAACAAATGAAAAAACTCATAAATACCATTCATTATTAAGCCTAAAAAGCTGGCAATCGGGCTTAATATATTTCCGAATAAAAATATAACCTCCAATTTAAATCCTCCTTAGGGCTGGTGATAGCGAAAACCCAGCGTTTTTTTAAGGTACCGGATCATATCCTCCCTTATGAAAAGGATGGCATCTTAAAATACGCCTAATTGCCATATACATTCCTTTAGCTGCCCCATGTTTATTTACTGCTTCCAAAGCATAATTAGAACATGTGGGATAGTATATACAACTAGAGCTTCTTTTTAAGGGTGATATGAATTTCTGATAAAGACTTATAATAAATATAAAAACCTTCTTAAACACTTCTATACCTTCTTTAATCCTAACCGTTCCTATTACATTAATTAGGAGCTGTATGCTTTATCAAAACACCGTGTAGCTTCATAAGATGTAATAAAGAATCTTCGATTTCAATATAATTCTTACCCCTGGCACCTATTCTTGCGACAACTACTATGTCCAATCCTTCTAAAATGCTATCTTCATTCAAACGATAACTTTCTCTTATTAATCGGGTTATTCTGTGCCTAATTACACTGTTTCCCACTTTTTTACTTACTGATATTCCGAGTCTGTTCTCTTTTGATTTATTTCTTTTCATATACATAACCAAATTTTTATTTGCATATGATTTCCCGGTACTATATACTTCTCTAAAATCTTCACTTTTTTTTATTGAACTTGTTTTTTTCATATTTTCCAAACCATCATACTAACAACCCATACAATAATTGTTTCGATTTCTTTTCCTGCTGATAGAAGAAAAGGTCACAAACTTGCGACCTAATTGATGTTAAGCTGAAAGCCTCTTTCTTCCTTTTGCTCTTCTGGCGGCAAGCACCTTTCTTCCTCCTGCCGTTTTCATTCTGGCTCTAAATCCATGAACCCTTGATCTTTTTCTTTTCTTGGGTTGAAATGTCATTTTCATTGCTTCGCACCTCCTTTATCGTACCGGCGCTCTTTTCGGCTGAGCTAACTCTCTTTTCAATTTTGGAATATCACGTCTATTATATTCGTATTCATCCCTCTAGTCAAGTGGTTATATTTTATAATATTCTTTCCTTATATATATAAACTAAAACAAAAAATGTGGACAAATATGATATTTATGTGGATAAACTGTTATTCTTTTTTTGGCAACGTTTATCTTTTCTTAGACTATTGACTTTTTATGTCTGTTACTTATGTTGTTATATTTATCCCCATTTCCTCATATTAACTAAATGTTTCAAGAGCTATAATAACCATTGAAAAATTGGTGAAATTGTTATAATATATTAATATGTGAGTAACAATGGAGGCAGTAATGAAAAATATAATTGAAACCAAATGGGACGAGATTTTAAAGTATTTAATAACAGAATATGGAATCACGGAAGTTTCATATAATGTCTGGTTAAAGCCCTTAAAGGTATATGATGTAACGGATCGTGTCATAACCATTTTAATTAACGATGAAAAAATCGGGCCACCCAGCTTAAATGTTATCCGTAATAAATATGAGCTATTATTGAAGGTATCTATTGAAGAGATAATTAATGAGCCTTATGAAATAAATTTTGTTCTTGCCAGCCAGATGGCTACCTCAAATAAAAAATCTGATTCATCTTCTTCAAGAAAGGTTAGTAATACACCTTCCTTTTTAAACAGCAGGTATACTTTTGATACTTTTGTTGTAGGCGGAAACAATGAATTTGCCAGAGCCGCTGCTTTGGCTGTTGCAGAAAACCCGGGAGAAATATATAACCCTCTGTTTATTTACGGCGGCGTTGGACTGGGCAAGACACATTTGATGCATTCAATAGCTCATTTTGTCTTAAATCAGAACCCTGAGACCAAAGTATTATATGTTACCAGCGAGAAATTTACTAACGAGCTAATAGATGCTATTCAGAAGAAAACAACGACACAGTTCAGAGAAAAGTACAGAAGCATTGACATTTTATTAATTGATGACATTCAGTTTATTATAGGAAAAGAAAGTACTCAGGAAGAATTTTTCCATACTTTCAATACCTTACATGAATCTAAAAGACAAATTATTATTTCTAGTGATCGTCCTCCGAAGGAAATGCTTACTTTAGAGGACAGGCTTCGTTCCCGCTTCGAGCATGGCTTAATGGCAGATATCCAATCCCCTGATTATGAAACCCGAATGGCAATACTTAAAAAGAAGGAAGAGTTGGATGGATTAAGAATTGATGAGGACGTATTAAAATATATTGCTACTAATATAAAATCTAATATTAGAGAGCTTGAGGGTGCTCTCACTAAGATAGTGGCTTTTTCAAAGCTTAAAAAACGGGAGCTTAATCTTTCTCTTGCCGAGGAAGCTCTGCAGGACATCATTTATCCTAATGAGAAAAAAATCATTACCCCCGAGCTGATAGTAGACATCGTGGCAGAACACTACAATATTACTGCTGCTGAAATTTATTCGAAGGATAAAAGCAGGAACATCTCGTATCCGAGACAGGTTATAATGTATCTATGTAGAAAGCTTACAGATCTCTCTGTAACTGATATAGGAAAATCTTTGGGTAACAGAGATCACTCTACTGTATTACACGGCTGTGACAAAATTTCTAAGGATATAGAATCAGATTCGACAGTACATAATACGATAGATGTGCTTATTAAAAAAATTAACCCAGAATAAATTGGTGATAATATGTTGATAACGGGTTGATAGGGTGTTTATACTCATTTTTATCCTGATTTTCCGTTTTTTGGATTGTTAATAAAAGAGTCTTTTTCCACACCTCTTTCATTAATTATTTACATACTTATCATTCGTTGAAATCCATGATTTATATGCTCTAAAATAGGTTTTCAACAATTACACGACGTATATTATTACGACTTCTATAATTATTTTATATATATATTTATTATATCGGGAAGGGAGTTTATTAACATATGAAAATTCAAATTCAGAAAGCAGATTTATTAAATAGTGTTAATATAGTACTTAAGGCAGTTTCCGCCAAATCCACGATGCCTATATTAGAGTGCTTGATAATCGAAGCGACAGCTCTTGGTATAAAGCTAATCGGCAACGATATGGAGTTGGGAATTGAAACAATAGTAAAAGGAAGTATTCAAGAAGAGGGAATGGTTGCCTTAAATGCAAAGGTTTTTTCCGAAATAGTTAGAAGACTCCCGGAAAATATAATCAGTATATCTACAGATGAAAATTATGTAACAGAAATTATATGTGAAAAGGCTAAGTTTTCACTTGTTGGAAGATCGGGAGAGGAGTTTCCTGTATTACCAGAGATAGAAAAAGAGAATCCTCTCATTCTGTCTCAATTTACATTAAAGGAAGTTATTAGGCAGACTGTATTTTCAATTTCGGATAATGAGAGTAACAAGATAATGACCGGTGAACTGTTTGAGATAAAGAAGAATGAGTTAAGGGTAATATCTCTGGACGGCCACAGAATTTCTATCCGAAAAATATATCTGAAGGAAGAGTATGAGGACAGAAAGGTTATTATACCGGGAAAGACATTAAACGAGATAAGCAAAATATTATCAGGAGAAGCTTCTTCCTTGGTAAACATTTATTTTACAGACAAGCACGCCATGTTTGATTTTGATGATACTGTGGTAGTGACAAGATTGATAGAAGGAGAGTACTACAGAATTGATCAGATGCTGTCGTCTGATTATGAGACAAAGGTAGTTATAAATAAAAAGGAATTACTCAGCTGTATAGAAAGGGCTTCTCTTTTGATAAGAGAATCAGAAAAAAAGCCTATTATTATCAGAATAGGAGATAATAATTTTGAGCTTAATATTAATACAGCGATAGGATCAATGAAGGAAGATATAGATATTGTCCAGGAAGGAAAGGATATAGTTATCGGCTTTAATCCGAAATTCCTATTGGATGCATTGAGAGTAATCGATGATGAGATGGTAGATATATATTTAATAAATCCCAAGGCGCCTTGCTTTATTCGTGACAAGGATCAGACCTATATCTACCTAATCCTCCCTGTAAATATCCACGCATAAGCAGATTAGTCCAAGGAAGAGATATAATTTTTTATGACATGCTTTTTAGTCATAAAAAATTATAGACTCTTTCTTGGATAAGTGCAACGTGAACGAGAAAATCTTTGATTTTCGAGTTACTAATCTGCTTAAAGATTAGTCCAAGAAGAATAGATTTTATGAAACTCTTTTAGTCATAAAAAATTATAGACTCTTACATCTGCTTATTGAATAGTCCAGAAAAGAAATGGAGGCCATATGGTTCAAATTAAATTAAGGGAAGAATATATAAAGCTGGGTCAGGCTTTAAAGGCAGCCGGCGTAGTGGGAAGTGGCTCTGATGCAAAAAAAGAAATACAGGAAGGAAGAGTTAAGGTAAACGGACAGGTTGAAACACAAAGAGGAAAAAAGCTCCATGAAGGAGATAAGATAGACTATGAAGGTCAGCAGATTGAGATAGTTAAGTAGGAAACGATGGTGCCGGAATGATTGTAAGGTCATTAGAACTTAAGGAATTTAGGAATTATGAAGAGCTGAATCTGATATTTGATGACGGAATTAATATTTTATACGGAGAAAATGCTCAGGGAAAAACCAATATTTTAGAGGCTATTTATCTTGGCGGTACAACCAAATCACATAGGGGTAGTAAGGACAGAGAGATTATTCGCTTCAATAAGGACGAAGCGCATATAAGAATAAATATTGAAAAAAATCAAATATCCCATAGGATTGATGTTCATTTAAAGAAGAATAAAGCCAAGGGGGTAGCGATTGACACAATCCCTATTAAAAAACAAGGTGAATTATTTGGTATGCTTAACCTTGTGTTTTTTTCGCCGGAGGACTTGAATATAATAAAAAACGGACCGGTAGAAAGAAGAAAATTTTTGGACTTTGAGCTATGTCAGCTGGACAAAATATATATGTATCATTTGACAAATTACAATAAAGCTTTGATACAAAGAAATAATCTTTTAAAGCAGATAAGTTTTAACAGGAAGTTATTGGATACACTATATATATGGGATGCCAAGCTGATAGAGTATGGAAGAAAAATAATTGAAACCAGAGGAGCATTTATAGATAAAATAAACGAGCTGATATATCCCATACATAAGAGACTAACAGGAGGAAAGGAAAATCTAACCCTTTTATATGAGCCGAATGTTAATCAGGAGAATTTTCAGGAAAAGCTAAGTAATTCACTTAATAAGGATATGCAGATGGGAACGACCAATGTAGGTCCTCATAGGGACGATATGTTATTTTTATTAGATAATACAGATGTAAGAAAATTCGGGTCCCAGGGTCAGCAAAGAACGGCGGCGCTATCCTTAAAGCTTGCGGAGTTGGAGTTGGTGAAAGAAGTAATAAAAGAAAATCCGGTGCTTTTATTAGATGATGTATTGTCAGAACTTGATAGAAGCAGACAGAATTATTTACTGAACAGCATAGGAGATATTCAGACAATCATAACCTGTACCGGACTAGAGGAGTTTGTTAACCATAGATTTATGTATAACAAAATATTTCATGTAGCAAACGGAACGGTAAACAGAGATTGGAGAGAATAAAAATGAGCAATGAATATGATTATGGTGCAGATCAAATTCAAATATTAGAAGGACTTGAGGCAGTAAGAAAACGGCCGGGAATGTATATTGGTTCTACCGCAGCCAAGGGATTACATCATTTGGTATATGAAATTGTTGATAATGCGGTAGATGAAGCCTTGGCAGGATTTTGTGATACAATAGAGGTTAATATTAACAAGGACAATTCCATAACCGTAATGGATAACGGCCGTGGTATTCCTGTTGGAATAAATCATAAAGCAGGAATTCCCGCGGTGGAGGTTGTATTTACTATGCTTCATGCCGGAGGAAAATTCGGAGGCGGAGGTTACAAGGTATCCGGAGGTTTACATGGTGTGGGTGCCAGTGTAGTTAATGCCCTTTCCGAATGGCTTGAGGTTGAGATTTGTGTTGAAGGAAGAAGATATGTTCAGAGATACGAAAGAGGCAAGCCCGTCATGAAGCTTGAGGACAAGGGCGAAACATGCAAAAGGGGTACAAAGGTTTCATTCCTTCCTGACAAAGAGATATTCGAAGAAACGGTATTTGATTATGAGATATTAAAGCAACGCCTTAGAGAGATGGCGTTCTTAACTAAGGGTATTAAGATTATTCTGAGGGACCAGCGGGAGGAAGAGCCCCGTGAAAAATCATTTCATTATGAAGGTGGCATTAAGGAATACGTGCAGTATCTGAATCGCCATAAGGATCCTTTATATTCGGATATTATTTATTGTGAAGGAAAAAAGGATAATGTTTATGTGGAAGTAGCAATGCAGCATAACAGCACATATGTGGAGGGTTGTTATAGCTTTGTAAATAATATAACAACGCCTGAGGGCGGTACTCATATGATAGGTTTTAGAAATGCACTTACTAAGACCTTTAATGATTATGCCAGGGCGCAGAAAATTTTGAAAGATAACGAGCCAAACTTGTCCGGAGAGGATATAAGAGAAGGACTAACGGCAATAGTTAGTATAAAGCTGCCCGAACCACAATTTGAGGGGCAGACTAAGCAAAAGCTTGGAAATAGTGAAGCAAGAGGAGCGGTCGACAGCATCTTAAGCGAACAGCTTACCTACTATTTGGAGCAAAATCCAACGGTTGCCAGGACAATCTGCGAAAAATCGGTTCTTGCGCAAAGAGCAAGAGAAGCGGCAAGAAAGGCCAGAGAATTAACCAGAAGAAAGACAGCATTAGAAGGCTCAGGATTACCCGGAAAGCTGGCTGACTGCTCGGAAAAGGATCCTTCAAAATGTGAAATATATATTGTTGAGGGAGATTCGGCAGGAGGCTCCGCAAAGACAGCAAGATCTAGGGCAACTCAGGCAATTTTACCGCTAAGGGGTAAGATATTAAATGTAGAAAAGGCGAGATTAGACAAAATCCTGTCAAATAATGAAATAAGGGCGATGATAACGGCATTTGGGTCCGGAATATCTGACGACTTTGATATAACTAAGCTCCGTTATCATAAGATTATTATTATGACTGATGCCGATGTGGACGGGGCACATATTGCCACGCTATTGTTGACATTCTTCTATAGATTTATGCCTGAGCTAATAAAACAGGGATATGTATATATGGCCCAGCCACCTCTTTATAAGATAGAAAAGAATAAAAACATTAAATATGCGTACAGCGACGATGAATTAAACGCAATTCTTAATGAGCTGGGTAGAGACGGAGTTAAGATTCAAAGATATAAGGGACTTGGCGAAATGAATGCAGAACAGCTATGGGATACCACAATGGACCCGGAAAAGAGAGTATTGTTAAGAGTTACGATTGATGAGGAAGAATCCTCGGAGATTGATTTGACATTTACAACCCTTATGGGAGATAAGGTAGAGCCCAGAAGAGAATTTATTGAAGAAAACGCTAAGTATGTACGGAATCTTGATATATAAATAATCATTTCCGGGGAAACCCGTAAAGATTGAAAACGGAGGAAAGTTAATGGATGAATATATCTTCGACAAAGTGCAGGATGTAGATTTGAAGAAGACGATGGAAAAATCTTATATAGATTATGCCATGTCTGTCATTGCCTCCCGTGCACTTCCTGACGTAAGGGACGGTCTAAAGCCGGTACAGAGAAGAATTTTGTATGCAATGACGGAATTGAATAATGGACCGGACAAGCCACACCGGAAATGCGCACGTATCGTCGGTGATACCATGGGTAAATATCATCCCCATGGTGACAGCTCCATTTATGATGCTTTGGTTAAGCTGGCACAGGATTTCTCGACAAGATACCCTCTAATAGACGGACACGGTAACTTTGGTTCAGTGGATGGCGATGGAGCCGCAGCAATGCGTTATACCGAGGCCAGATTGAGTAAGATTTCTACGGAGATGCTTTCCGATATCAATAAGGATACAGTGGATTTTAATCCGAACTTTGACGAATCAGAGAGAGAGCCAGCCGTATTACCTTCAAGATTTCCTAATCTTTTGGTTAACGGAACATCGGGTATCGCTGTCGGAATGGCAACTAATATACCTCCCCACAACTTAAGAGAGGTTATAGATGGTGTTCTGAAGATAATAGATAACCAGATAGAAGAGAGCAGAGAAACCGAGATAGAAGAAATCTTAGAGATTATAAAGGGGCCGGATTTTCCTACCGGAGCTGAAATAGTAGGTGTATCCGGAATTGAAGAAGCATATAGAACCGGAAGAGGAAAAATTCGTGTAAGGGCAATTTCGGAGATAGAAACCTTACCTAATGGAAAGCCACAGATTATTGTTACAGAGCTTCCTTATATGGTTAACAAAGCAAGACTGATTGAAAAAATAGCAGATCTTGTTAAGGAAAAGAAAATAGACGGCATTACAGAGCTTAGGGACGAATCTGACAGAAACGGAATGAGAATTGTCATTGAGCTTCGCAGAGACGTGAATGCCAATGTAATGCTTAATAAATTATATAAGCATACCCAGTTGCAGGATACCTTTGGAGTTATTATGCTTGCCCTGGTTAACAATGAACCCAGAGTACTTAATATACTTCAGATGCTGGATTATTATTTAAATCATCAGAAGGAAGTAGTAACCAGACGTACAAAATATGATTTAAATAAGGCAGAGGAAAGAGCACATATCCTACAAGGCCTATTAATTGCGTTAGATCATATAGATGAGGTAATCCGTATTATACGTGGATCTCAAAACGGTAATATAGCCAAGGAAAGACTGATCGAACGCTTTGGTCTATCAGAGCCTCAGGCCCAGGCAATAATAGATATGAGACTTCGTGCGCTGACCGGCCTGGAAAGAGAAAAAATTGAGGCAGAATTTGCAGAGCTTCAGGCAAAGATAGCAGAATATAAGGCTATTTTAGCGGATGAAATTAAGCTTTTAGGAGTAATTAAAGAGGAAATCACTTTTATTCGGGATAAATACGGTGACGAACGAAGAACGAAAATAAGCTATGACGAATTTGATATTTCAATGGAGGATTTGATTCCGAACGAAACCACGGTTGTTGCGATGACAAAGCTGGGATATATTAAGAGAATGACAGTGGATAATTTCAGGAGCCAACACCGTGGCGGCAAAGGCATCAGGGGAATGCATACAATTGATGAGGATTTCATTGAGGATTTATTCATGACAAGGAATCATCATTATATTATGTTCTTTACCAATTTGGGAAGAGTATATCGTCTTAAGGCATATGAAATACCTGAGGCCAGCAGAACCGCCAGAGGCACAGCCATCATTAATCTTTTACAGCTAATGCCGGAGGAAAGAATAACCGCAGTTATTCCGATTAAGAAGTATGTGGAAGACCGGTTCGTATTTATGGCAACAAAGAAGGGCTTAGTCAAGAAGACTCTGTTTAAGGAATTTGCCAATATCAGAAAATCCGGAATTATCGCAATTAATCTTCGTGAGGATGATGAGCTGATTGAGGTTAAGATTACGGATGGAAATAAGAATATATTCTTAGTTACTAAGGACGGAATGTGTATTCGTTTTAATGAGCAGGACGTAAGAGATACCGGAAGATCCTCTATGGGTGTTATTGGAATGTCATTATCTGAGGATGATGAGATTGTCGGCATGCAGTTGGATACCCAGGGCGACTATTTACTCTTCGTTTCTGCAAAAGGTATGGGCAAACGAACCTCGATTGATGAGTTTAATGTACAGTACCGAGGAGGAAAGGGAGTCAAGTGCTATAAGATAACCGAGAAAACAGGCGCTGTTGTCGGAGTAAAGGCAGTCAATGAAGAAAACGAGGTTATGCTTATTACAACTGAGGGAATCGTAATCCGTATATTGGCCAGCGACATCTCTATACTGGGAAGGGTGACTTCCGGAGTTAAGCTAATCAATCTGGATGACAACAACGTATATGTCGCAAGCATGGCGAAAGTAAGAGAAGACAGTAAAACCACCACCGATGAAGAGGTTATAAAGAACCTTGAAAAGGAATTACAGGAGGATGCAGCCCTTTCCGATGACGAAGACTTTGAGACCGACTATGAAGAAGGTAATTATGAAGATGATGAGGCAGAGGAAGAAAAGGAGCCGGACGAAGCAGAAGAGTAGCATAAAGCTCATATGCGGAGAATAATTTATTATGCGTATTATAAACATCGAAGAGATAATATCAAATATTAAGGAAATGTGCATAGAAGCCAACATTAAGTTGGCTTCTGATGTAGAGATAGGTATCAGGGAGGCTTATAACAAGGAGTCCTCCTCTCTTGGAAAGCAGGTGCTTGGTCAGCTTCTTGAAAATCTTGATATAGCAAATAATGAATCCATACCCATATGTCAGGACACGGGAATGACGATAGTTTTTGTTAAAATTGGTCAGGATGTTCATATCGAAGGAGGCTCTCTGGAAGAGGCCATTAACGAAGGAATACGAAGAGGCTATAAAGAGGGATATTTAAGAAAATCCGTTGTTTCAGATCCATTAATCCGTGAAAATACTAATGACAATACCCCTGGAGTGATTCATTATGAAATAATATCAGGTAATCAGCTTGAAATCACAATTGCTCCAAAAGGCTTCGGTAGCGAAAATATGAGCCGCATCTATATGCTTAAGCCTGCCGATGAAGCAGACGGAATAAAAAAGGCTGTTTTGGAAACCATAACGCAGGCGGGACCTAATGCCTGTCCGCCCATAATAGTAGGCATAGGCATAGGAGGAAGCTTTGAAAAAGCAGCACTTCTTGCTAAAAAAGCCTTAATAAGGGATATTAATATACGTTCAGACAAGCCTCATATAAGAAAGCTTGAAAACGAGCTTCTCTTCGCAATCAATGAGTTAAATATCGGACCTTCAGGGCTAGGAGGAAGAATCACGGCTCTCGGTGTTAATATTGAAACATATCCCACGCATATCGCAGGACTACCGGTTGCAATAAATATCGGATGTCATGTTAACAGACATGTTACGAGGATTATTACATAAAAAATAAACGGTACATTATATTAATATAACAGAGTTGAGAATAATATGGAAAAACACATTAATACTCCCCTAAAAAAAGAAAAGATTAAAAATTTAAAGGTCGGAGATTATGTCTTTATAACGGGCATAATATACTCTGCAAGAGATGCTGCGCACAAAAGAATGTATGATGCACTATCGGCAGGAGAGGAACTACCTTTTTCTATAGAGAACAATATAGTCTATTATATGGGTCCGTCTCCGGCAAGACCGGGACAGATAATTGGTTCGGCGGGACCTACCACCGCAAGCCGCATGGACAAGCATACACCAAAGCTACTGGAAATGGGACTGTCAGGGATGATAGGTAAGGGGACAAGAGGTAGGGATGTCATAGAATCCATGAAAAAGAATAAGGCGGTATATTTTGTCGCAACGGGGGGAGCCGGAGCATTGCTTTCAAAGTGTATAAAGAAAGTAAAGGTAATCGCCTATGATGAGCTTGGAACAGAGGCGATTCACGAATTATATGTTGAGAATTTCCCGGTTATCGTTGCGATTGATTCAAATGGCAATAATTTGTTTGAATTACAAAGCCAAATCAGTTGACAAAAGAATTTGCTTTTGTTATACTAATTTTTGTTTCCGCGAGATTTTACGGATAAAAATAAATACAGTTATTAATTCAGAATTTGGAGAAATACTCAAGAGGCTGAAGAGGCGCCCCTGCTAAGGGTGTAGGTCGGGCAACCGGCGCGAGGGTTCAAATCCCTCTTTCTCCGTTCAAGTCAGAAAAGGGGAATCACTATGATTCCCCTTTATCTTATATTCATTTCACATATTCTAATAGTAATAATACCAATTATTATGCCAGAACATCTTCGGGTTCCATAGCAATGCGGTTACATCTGAATCAATAGGGGTAGGTTTTTTCTTACCGTTATATAGCATGAGATCGCCCTTTTCACGGTCAAATCTATAATCAATCAGATAAGCGATGTCTTTATCATTTATCGGTACGAAAAAGCTAACATCATCTGATATCTTGACTACTGAATCGTTATCATACAGACACAGGGTTCCGCTTTGACTTTTGTCGCTGTAATCAATATAATACAAAAGCTTGTTCTTTCCCTTGAAATTATACAGGCTTGGTATATATACATCGGAAGCCATAAACTTATTATTCATGTATACATCTCCGGCTTCATTCTTAACATCCTTATAATATAGGATGATATTGTTTTCATTTCCGAACTGGTAGCCCATTACGTCATCATCAATTTTTACGGGTTTTTCAACGGCTCCGTTTTTTATCACGGCAGACATTAAATCGCCATAATATTTCTCGTCATTGTAGTCATTTAGAAAGTAAATAGCTCCCTCTTTATTTATTTTTAAATTCCTTGCATTATTGCATTCCAGGGTTGCTTCCTTTTCTTCTATGGCAACAAATTTATCATCCGATAGACTTCTTGATTCTCTGATTTTATCCTGAAGTTCATATATATAGTAATATCCGGAATCATAATCATCATCACCGGAAGTTATCTCAGATAATTTCTTGGTTTCTATAGGGGCCGTATTGTGTTTTTGATAAACGACAGCACTAACATTTGTAGATGTTGAAAACGAATAAGGGTCTACATCTGAAGCCACAAGAGTTTCTTTTCCCTTGTTCCAATAGTATAATGAATATTGTTGATGTTTTATGGCATATTCATCATCATCGATAACTTCTCTTTTCTTTGATAAATGACTATACTGTAACTCTTTGTCCTTAACATAAATCAGATGTGAGCTACCTTTTGGTTTAATTACAAGTGCAATTAGCAAAATTAAGACTATAACAGCAGCAGGAATAACGAGGAATATAGGCTTCTTTAGCATTCCCTTAATATCTTTTTTTGGTTCATTGTTGTTATTAGAGGTAACAGCCTCGGCATTTTCACGAAGAGGATTACCACATTCCTGACAAAAAGCCAACTCCGCACCGGATGGTTTCCCACATTTTGAGCAGAATACGTTTTTCTCAGGGGGAGAAGCAACTTCTCTTTTGGTTCCACACATCGGACAAAATACGGTACCTTCATCCAGCGTGGCGTTACAGTTTTTGCAGGTTGTTTGAGTTGACATGATTAATTCCTCCTTATGTAGATTAGTTTTCGATTAGTATTGTTTGCAATTAACCATTTATTACATTGGTATTAAATACTATAAATATTAATATATAGCATATTTATATTTTATACAAGCAAATCAAACCGGAGTGCTTATGCTGGACATTGCGGCTTCATTATTTTAAAATGGAAGTTAGACGGAAATATATATGTATTGTGGGAGGAGTACATGAAGCAAATAATAAAACACGCTATTTTGCGGACAGTATGCATTATATTTGTTTTTAGCCTTGTGTCCTGTGCTAAGGCTGATAATTTAACATCGGATAATAATATTGATACAACGATAAATGAGATTAAGATAGAAGAACCTTTGCCGTTAACGATTAGAGATATCCCGTCCACTGAGCTTGTAAAGGAGCTTAAAATAGGCTGGAACTTAGGAAACACCCTGGATGCCACCGGTGGAGGGGCTCTGTTAAATACCGAAATGTCATGGGGAAATCCGGCAACAAAGGAAGATATGTTTATAGCCGTTAAGGAGGCAGGCTTTAATATCATAAGAATTCCGGTCTCGTGGGGAAACCATCTGGGGCCGGAGCCCGACTATACAATACATACAGTATGGCTTGACAGAGTTAATGAGGTTGTGGATTATGCAATTGAAAATGACTTATTTGTAATACTCAACATGCATCATGAGGAATGGCATTTTCCTTCATATGATAACCTGGATAAAGCGGAAGCGATATTAACAAAGGTATGGTCACAGATAGCGGAAAGATTTAAGGATTATGATGAGCATCTGATATTTGAGGGAATGAACGAACCCAGAATGAAAGGCACTCCCCAGGAATGGACAGGAGGAAATGCAGAAGCCAGAGATGTCATCAACAGGCTGAACCGGTCCTTTGTGGATACAATCAGAAATTCCGAGGGTAATAATCCATATCGTCATTTAATGATACCGACTTATGCTGCGTCCTCCGATCCGAAAACATGGAAGGATTTTATTATTCCTGAGGATGATAAAATTATCGTATCAATACATGCATACACTCCTTATCATTTTGCCTTAAATAAACATGGGACTGCCGATTGGAGTCCGGATAACGTAAATGATACTAAAGATATAGACAGTCTGATGAATAATCTGTATGATTTCTTTATCAGTAAAGGATATCCCGTTATTCTTGGAGAATTTGGTGCCATGGATAAAGACAATCAGGAGGCAAGAGTTTTATGGGCAGAGTATTATATACGAAAAGCCACTGAAAAAGGAATTCCTTGTATCTGGTGGGATAACGGAGCCTTTATGGGAAGCGGAGAACTGTTTGGATTACTCGACAGAAGAAAAGGAGAATGGCGACATCCTGAGATAATAGAAGCCCTGATGAGAGGGCTGGAATAAATCATAATATCAGACCCGGGATAGAGCATAAAGCTCTATCCCGGGTCTTTTTTTATTGAAAATGTAATGATAAATTCTCCTCATCGTATTTTTCTGCAAATAATCCTTATAATTTGAATTCATCAAGGGCTTGCCCATCAAATAAAAGATGTTTCATGTAGTATACATGGGTTTCATTGAGTCAAAAAATGGTTATCCATATAATGGCATTGTAAATAACATTTCAAGGATAGGTATTGCATTGACCCAATTAATAATGAACGTAATAAGATTAAGCATTAATTAAGAAAAAACCAAAATCCAGACTACATATTAAAAAAGGAGGAAGCAAATTATGAAGAATGAGTTATTTAACGGAATCGAGGATATCGAGATAATCGAAGTATCAGAGGCATCTTTACTTGGTGAGACTGCTGCAACCAGCGGTTCCAGTTCTTGTGGAAGCTGCTCATGCTGCGGTTCATCATCCTGCATCAGCTGTGGCGGCGGCAATGCTGCTACAATGGAAGCAGCAAGATAGTATTTGATTTATTACCTTCAGAGTTAAGTGGGTCAATGCAATTAACTATATAGGTTTGATAGAGAGGTGATTGTTGTTATGAGTTTAATCGAAGTTAAAAATGTCTATAAATCGTATGGTGAAAAGAAAGTTTTAAAAAATGTCTCTCTGGAGATTAACAAAGGAGAAGTCGCTGCAATCATCGGGCCAAACGGCACAGGCAAGACAACTCTTATGGAAATCATGATGACATTACGAAAGGCAGATAACGGCGATATTGAGATTATGGGTATGAATATAAGTGAGGAAAAGTCAATAGATGCAATACGAAGCCAATTGGGAGTTATCTTCCAGGAAGGCGGAATGTATAACTTTATGAGGCTTAAGGAGGCATTGGATCTGTTTGCCAGCTTCTATGATGTTCCCAAGGATAAGGTAAACCGTTTGGTCGAAGAGTTTGACCTGGGTCCATATATGAATACCAAGTATCATAAGATGTCCGGCGGCTGGAAGCAGAGGTTCCTATTGGCGATAGCTTTTCTTCATGATCCGGAGCTTCTGTTTTTAGATGAGCCTACAACAGGACTTGATCCAAAGGCAGCACAGACTCTGTGGAACAACATAAAAGGCAGTAAAGATGAGAACAGGACCATTGTACTTACTACACATTCCATGGAGGAAATTGAACGGTACTGTGACCGTGTAATTGTACTTAAAGCAGGCGAAGTGGTGGCTAATGATTCACCGAAGAGCTTAATTAAAAAGTACAATAAAGAATTTTTCACTGATGTTTATTTTCATTTAGTAGAAGGTGGTGCGTGATGAATAATTATAGCAAAGTTTTAACAAAGCAGGTTAAATATGATTTAATTATTTTCTTTCGGGAGCCCTTCTTTGCTTTACCGATTTTGCTGTTACCCGGGGTGTTTTTTGTCTTATATGCAGGAATGTATGCCAGAAACGGTATGGATGTAGACACCTTTGGCGGATATATTCCAATGTATATGCTTCTTATTTCTTTTTTAACAGTGTTTTTTAATATCGGTACCCAGTATGTGACGGATCGTGAAATTGGAATTATAAAGAGGCTGATAATGTCTCCAATTAAAATTTATAATGTCATACTGACATATTTGATCCGTGGATTACTTATATCTATCATGGGATTTTTTGAAATGATTTTTCTTGCGACAGTTGTATTCAGTATACCCTTAAGCAATAACATGATTATATACTTCCTAAGCTTTTGTATAATGGTTGGCGTTATGATGTTGATAAGTCTGGCAATCCATGGTTTCTTCAAGAATTCCAGACAAGTCACACCCTTTACAATAATAATATTCCAGTATGTACTGTTTGCATCAGGCATGTTAATTCCGGTATCTAAGATGGTCCTGCCTCTCAGGATTCTTGTTTATTTTAATCCGGTATATCATATGAACCAGATTTTAATGAGGGTGTGGTATGGTAAATGGCCTGATATTGTAAATATAGCGGCATTGGCTGTTGTGATAATTATATGCGGCATAATCTTTAAGATTCAAAAGCAGTTTAAAACGGATAAATAGAGGAGGAACTGACAATAGATAACGGAGGTTAAGCAATTGGAAAGAGTGTTATTTCCCTATTTTATTGAACGGAGTACCAATATTCCCAAAAAAGTAATGGAAAGCTTCTCGAATAAGGAGCTACCGGAGTATATTGACAGACTCGAAGAGGCGAAGGCTGTGTTAGAGGCGGTCGTGGAGAATACCACAGGAACTCTTGAAAAACAATATGCAAGCTATAAGAACAATAAGTTACTTAATTATAAGAGAAAGGTCTTTAACCACAAGGACATTAAAGAGATTGACGAAGAGCTGGATTCAATCAGCAGGAATGTCTTGGTGGAGTATAAATGTGCGTTTGAAAAGCTTGGAAATCTGAAACGGGAGTTTGAGGAAAGCTATCAAAGCACTTATGAAAAGAACAGAATGCAGCTTTATGATTTTTTTACCGTCAATCAGGAAATTCCTAAGGCATTTCCCTTAATTAATAAGAATATGGATCATAAATTTAAAAAGTATATCGGGACACCGGTGGAAGAGCATAATGCAGATATCCGTAAACTGGATCATCAATTAATCCGGTTACTGAGCAGAGCTACTATGAAGACAAGTCCCTTTAGTTATCTGACATCCATTTGTCTTTCCAAAAACAATTATCAGTCGGAGACGGGTAAAGAAAGGGAGCCCATTTGTGAGATTAATAACTACATTATTAAACTGATATACGATCATTTGGTGCTACTGCCTGCCTTCGCGGTTCAGTGTAATTACCGTATCAGTGCGTATCATCGTTACGAGACCTATTATGTGTTCTTAGGACAGGAGGATTATGAGAAGGGGAAGGTCTATAAAACCGTAGATTGGAGTAAAACCATAGCCCGTAACAAGCTCTTAGATCTAATTATTGACCGTTACGCAGATAAGAGCTTTTCTTACAATGAACTGGGAGATTTTTTAGGCTCTTTGGGTCTTTCTGAAGAAAAAATTCCTACGTATATTCTTAATACCCTCCTGAAGAACCGAATAATCACCAATGCAAATATTATAGATGAGACCCATGGAGATATCTTTGCCGAATTTTATAAGAAGGTAGAGAGCATGAAGGATGATGAGAGCGGTAAGCTGGAGCTTATTTGTAATTTGGTTCGCAAATTAGAAGTAAGCGTGAAAGACTTTGCATTAGCCGATTGGGAAGAAAGATTTCGAATAATTCATATTATAGATTCTTTAATTAAGGAACTGTCAAAAGAAATTAACAAGGATTTCGTTCATGACATTCTTCTATATGAGGATACCATATATCGTAATATGAAGAAGCCTGTTGATATTGATGAAAGATTCTTAGAAAACATATCACAGCTACAAAAATATTCCAGAATCTTTGATCAATCTTATCCTGTATTCCTACGATTCTCAGAAATGTTTTATCAAAGGTTTGGAGAAGCCGAGATAAGAGCAGACAACCTGGAAGTATATCAGGAGTTTGTCAAAGCAGGAAGCTCTATGACCGAGGTATGGAAAGACACATTGACAGAACAGCAGGAGAGTAACAATGCCAATATGCAACGGATTTACGAGATGAAGAAAAGATTCAAGGAATTCGTGCTAAATTTAAAAGAAAACAAAGGCTCTGTTAATATAAAGGAATTTATCGATCGGGAAGTGGCCGAGAACGAGGACCTGATTTCCGAGGATGATAATTCCTCTACTGTGTTTTTCCAGAAGGGACAGGATGGTTATGTTATTAATAAGATTTATAACGGAAAACTAATTTTCTTTTCACGTTTTATAAAGCTTTTCGAAGAAGTAACAGAAAGTGACGAGTATCGAAGCTATATTGATAAGGTATTTGGTAATAAGTCAGTGGAGATTACGGAATGCTTTGGCTTTAATGCAAATGTACATATACCGGCAGCCAAGAAACGGCTGGTCCTTCCATTAACGGACAGGAATGATCCAACGCCGGAAGATATTGAACTTTCAAAATGTTATTTCAAATATTGCACTGAGACAGACAGAGTAAAGCTATATCACGATGAGTTGGGAGAAATCAAAGTAGAATATCTTGGGAGCCTTGCCTACTATCTGCTTCCTACAATAGTAAAGACCTTATTAGGATTAAATCCGTCAACACGTTTTGACCCGGCATATATGAACTTCTGGAGTTTGGAGCATGAGGATGGATTGGTAATGGATCGTGTACCTGAAATAGTGTACGACAATATAGTTATAATCAGAAAGCAATGCTTAATTAGAAATATATTCGATATGAACAAGTCGGCTACGGATTTATATTATGATGTGGTAAAAGAATTTAAGCAACAGGGATTTCCGACCAAGTTCTTTATTAAGGCATATATTAATAAACCGGGATTTGAGTATCTAAATATGGGCAGGACACAACTAAAGCCGCAGTACATAGACTTGGAGAATGTTCTCCTGTTCAAGGAATTTTGTACGAAGCTTGAGAAGGAAGAAATAATCATTATAGAAGAAATGATGCCCTACAACGAAGATGAGGATTATATTCACGAATATCAAATAGAATACTCATCATTAATAAATCGGACCAAGCAATAATGGAGGGTATGAGCATGGCAAAGCTGGATAAATACAAAAAGGCTAAGATATATTTCTTTGGAAATGAGGAAGAAAAGCAAAAATTCCTTAAGGAATTTGTGGCTCCTTATTTTAAAAGGAAAATCCCCGGAAGATACTTTATTAACAGAGATTGGAACGGGGGTCCTAACTATGAAATTATATTCAGCAGCAGGCTTATAGATGAGAAGGAGCTTCAGGAAGAGGTGTTTTCCTTCTGCAAAAAGAAGGGATTTTCATGGACCAGGGAGCAGATTGAAGATAATTTGGCTATTTACCGTAAAAATCAACAGAATCTTCTACAGATGGAGCAAAAGAAAGGCATTGGTACCCCTATTGAGAGAGAGAACCACCTAAGGGTTGTGATAGAGCCGTTAAATGAAGAATATTATCGCAGTACTTATAACTCCTCGGAGCATGTGAAACTGCATTTTAAGAGCAGGTTCCTATTGCAGCCGTCAATTGAGAAAACACTAAAAAGAATCACCGAAAAGGATGACCTTCTGATTCTCGTCATAAATTTATTCAGAATAACAATGAATCTGTTTCAATATGGCGAAAAATATGCAAGCGTTATGTATTATTCCAATATTGCAGGAGTGTTTGCTATAGCCAAGCAGTATAACGCTGAAAGCTATCTAAGGGAGAATTATAAGAAGCTGTATAATAGGCTGAATATTGACCGATTGGATACGCTTTCGGTAGATGAAGAACTCCTAAGTGGTTATCGGAAGGCATGGACTGCTATATATGAGTTAAGTCTGAAGCTATATCAAAAAGGAGGATTCTCTGAAGAGGGGTATCTCAGCGTAGAAGAACAAGGAAACAGGATGAAAAGCAATGTATCCGGTATCGGAAGTGAGTTTCATGAGGTATTAATCTCTGAGGAATCCATCGACCGGATGATTACCAGTGAGACACATCTTGTGTTTCGTTCTATCACTAATTTGCTATATAATATCCTGCCAACGTTAAATATAAATTTTCTCGAAAAGAATTTCTGCTGTTATGCAATAACGGAGTTCATCGCAAAAAAATACAACACCTCCTGGAAGGAAATTTTCAAAGAAAGGATAATTAGTTGATGAATATTAAATATAAGAAAAATTGTCAGCTGTATTATGATGAGAAAGAAAAGGCAACGTTCATAGTTAAAAGGAACGCTAAGTATATGATTAAAAATAATCAAGAGGACTATGATTTGCTACAAAGCATCATCGGAAAGTCAGTGGATAAAATCGCGGTGGATAATGTCATAGAAAATGATAAAAAAGCACTTCAATATATAAAGCTGTTGCTGGATAGGGGAATTCTGTATGCGGATCAGGATAAATACTATCCGATAGAGCATGAATTTCAGGATTATATTATAAGCAACTTTGATGACCATTATAAGGTTCTAGATTTTATCAGCCAAAGTAGAATCGCGATAAAAAACGATCCGCAACTTACCTCCTTATATAACGGAAAGGGAATCTGGGCAAGTAATGTTGAGGGGGTGTATGATGATATTATCCATGAATTTAATGTGTTTATCGGTGATTTTGATGAAAAAGAACTGGGAGTTCTATTGGATAATAACAGGCATGTTCTGCTTCTTAGGAAAATTGGAGGAGCCTGCGCGATCTTATATATGAACAGATACGATGAAAATCTTTTAGACCAATTTAAGAAATTCTATATTAACAGTTCATCGGAATCCCCCTTCGGCAATAAAATACTTCCTATAAATATACTGATGCATTTGCTTGAGAATATATTTGTAAAGGGAAGTAAGAATCTTAAATTCATTACGGCGGATGCGACCGTTCAACTGTTTCACTTAAAGGAGATTGACCGTGATACTCTTAAGTATTATGACCGGACGTTGGTAGCAAAAAAGGATAATTTGGCTATAATCCGTGAGATTGAGGAGATGACAAAGACAAACCCGAACTTTGTAAAGGATACGAATAAAGAAAATGCCACACTATGCCATGCACCTATATGCAATTACGAGGTATGCTTCGGCTATAACCTGAATAACCATAGAAGCTCAAGGTATCACGAGGATAATGCGATGGCGGGAATACTGGCAATTACTGATGGAATAGAGCATGCCCTGAGGACGATGAAGCCTTCCGAGCACTGGGTATGTGCGACCTCTGTGGAAGAATATTATCTTAAGGGATATCTAAGTCTTTTGGCAACGATCGACAAACCTAAACCTGCCAATGAGGTGACCATATCATCGACAGGAATCAGGTCCTTATTAGATTTCATCCATACCTGCTATGGTCTTGAGCTTAAGTTGTATTTTCAGAATATATATAACAATGTGGTTGGAAACATATATATTACAGATCTGAAGGGAGACATTATTTATAAAGCTAAGAATGTATGGCAGTCGGAAAAGGCAATAATGGAAGGTCTCTATGATATCATCGGAAGATGCGAGAACGAGCAGGACTTAACAAATAAGGAAAGACTATCCTATGTGAATGAGAAAAGCGTTAATATAGAGGATCGAACTACAGAGGAGATGCTTACATTGATTAGCGACTATTTTACTTCAAGATCGATACTGGTGGATGAGAAGCCCTGGGCATACCAGAGCTGCTTTGAGACAACAGGATTACATATCGGAAGTTTCTATTTTGTAAAGTAAGTATAATCGGAAATAATGGAGGATTGGTATGAAAGCGGTGCAGATAAATTCATTAAAACAATATAACAGGCTTCGGGAAAATCGAAGGGAGTTTGTTCCGGTCATCATAAGCGATAATTTAATCTTTGTAGGACCTTCCTACAGACAGGGTCAAACAAACAGCTGTCTAGGTTGTCTGCTAAACAGCTTAAAGGACAATGACAGTGCATACTATCCTCTGTTAACGGTGTTATTATCTGATACGCATAAGCCTTACACCAATCGGACTATGACATTGGAAAATGACCTGGTGATGTCCTACGAGGAGGATACGCAGAACAAGTTTCATATTATAAACAGAGGAAACATGAGTGTTAAAAGCTATCCGGTATATCAGCATCCGGCCTGTGAAATCTGTGAAAGGAAGGAAAAGGCCGAGGACATATTAAAAAAGATCAGGTATGACTATGTGTTTAATGAGAGATTTCGTGAAAAATCTCCTGAAGACATAATGAACGTCATAGATGGTTTTAAGAGCTTAATCAATCCCCATACAGGCATTGGTCAGTATCTGCTTCGGGATGTCGATGCAAAGATTATGCCAATGTATTTTATTAAATCTGATTTGGCAGGACGGGAATTTTATTCCTACGGTCGCACCTCCGATTTACAGAATTCAAAATATGCGGCTATATTTGAGATGCTGGAAAGATATGCTTCAATGGTACCCCATAATAGGGATTGTCTTTTTGGCTCATATAATGATCTAATCAAGGACGGACAAGAGGTGATTAGTCCTATGAGGCTTAACATTCCCGAGAGCATGCTGGCTCCCGGATATGGTAATTACAGTGATGACAGGAAATACAGATGGAAGAAGGTGCTGGAAATAAACTCTGGAAGTTTCGTCTACCTTCCTGAGCAGGCCATTTATTATGAAAGTCAGTTAATCAGTAAGGAGAAGAGGTTTGTCTACGAGACCTCCAATGGATGTGCCTTGGGTGGCTCCCTTGAAGAAGCTATTGTCTATGCACTGTTTGAATTGGTGGAAAGGGACAGCTTCCTGGTTCATTGGTACAACCATATCGCACCGATTAAGCTGGATGTAAGCACATTACAGAACGACAACATATCCAGACTGGTACGGTATATGGAAAACAAAGGCTTTCGGGTACATATATTTGATATTACCATGGAGACAAACATTCCAACCATCTGGGCAGCAGTCGTTGATGAAGATTTTAATGGGAAGGTAAAATGCTACAATGCGGCAGGTGCACATATCAATCCTGAGAAAGCACTGGAGGGTGCCTTAGTAGAAGTGATAACCTCCGTTTTTGTCTATAACAATATATTGGAAAGCGGTAAAAACATAGATCTGACAAAAGCACTGGAGGGTGCACCCGATAAAGTGTTAAATATGGAGGATCATGTATATTTCTATGCAAATAAAAAGAATTTTTCTTATATTGAGAAGTTCTATGAAAATGATGTAGTACTGGATTTCAAGCAGGCATTTGCCTCCTGGTATCAGAGAAAAAACAGTAACTATAACTTTAAGGATATACTGGACAGGGTGTCTTTATATCATAAGGAGATATATGTCTCTTATCTCTATACAGAGGTTAACAAAAAACTAGGCCTGGAATGTGTAAAGGTGATTATACCTTCGATGCTTACGATGACCTTTGGCAACGGCAACAAACGCATCAATTATGAACGTGTCCAAAAGGGACCGGTTTTGTCGGGAATAAGGTGTAACCCTATTGCGATTGATGATATTTATGATATTCCACATCCGTTTCCGTAATGTATAAAGAGGTGTAAAGGGATGAACTTCTATGAAAGACTAACTAAATATCGATACAATTATAAAAATTCATACAGCTCCTTTAAATTCATAGATTTTATGAATACGGATATGGAAGGAACTTACGATTCTTATCCGGATAAAAGCAATGAGAATTCAATTAGGCAAATAGTAAGATCGGTTTTCTCTTATCGAAGATATGAACCTTGCAATCCTTATGTTTTTCACAAGGTAGTCCCCTCTGCCAGGAATGTTCATCCTAATGAAGCATTTCTGATTGAGGATGGGTTTATAAGCCGGTTTAATTCCAAGGCAAATCAATTTGAGATGCTGGGATATTCCCGTCATTACGAAGGAAGGCTGTGGATAATTATAGCTTCAGAGCTATGGAGAATCATGAAGTTTTACGGAGATTTCGGACTGGCTCTATCGCTTCTGGATGTTGGCCATATACAGGCCCACGTAAAATTAAAGCTTTTGGATTCAGGATATGAGAGGGCCAGATTACTATATGGAGTTGACACTAAGAAGCTGATTCAGAGTCTTGGCTTTTCAAAAAACTCTGCCTGTATCGGTGCGGTAATCGATTTATCTGAGTATGTAAGTGAAATAGAATTCTTGTCAGAAAAGGATCGGGTAAAGACAGGGATACAACAACGTAAATTCAATTATGACGATGAAGTCGGCAGTTATCCGCAGGTGATAGAATTCCTTCATTACAGGGACGAGCCTAAGACAAAACCTATTGCGTATCATGAGGGAGCAAATAAACTGTGTAAAGACTTAGCATATGAGATATATAGAAATTCCGGACACAACACACCGGGACTATTCAGTACCACAGAAAGACTTCCTACGGCCACAGCTAAACGATATGCGGAAGGAATCGCCGAATATATAAAATACTTTCTCGGTGACAAGTCAGGGTTTTGGGCAGGTGTATTATACCGTGCATTAGACGGAGAGGACTATCTTATAATTGTTTCGGAGGCCGGGACTGAGAGGATTAATAAATGCTGTAAGATTCATAGAGAAGAGTTGCTTCATGATACCTTTGAACATATTAACATGAACAGTATTCCCTTAGATATTTTCCTGATATATTCTATTGATCCATATAGCACACAGGAGGAAAATATTCGAAATGCGCATATCGGGGCCGGTGAGATAAGTCAATATATCAGTCTTATGGCAGCTAAGGATGGATTTTTTGCAAGGCCCATGAAAAATTTTAATGATAATTATATATCAAAGCTGATTGGTATTGACAGTAACAGAGAAAGCATAGTGTATTCAACGATTATTGGCAGAGAAAACCATTACAATTATGTTTTAAAGCTGTAAGCAATCATTCTGCGGAAGGGAGGATTAAATGAACTGGAAAGCAATCCATTTTTATATACATGATAATAAGTTTCACACAACTTTTCTTACGGAATACTTAAAGCCTTTCATAGAAAGGCAGCAAAAGAAGGGACATCTGAAGAAATTCTTTTATATAATTTATTGGCAAGGCGGTAACCATATAAGATTTCGTTATATCTCTGATTGTGAGCAAGAGATTAAAGAAGGACTGATAAACTGCTTTCGTGATTTCAAGAAAATCTATAGACCTTCCGAGGTAATGGACAAGGAAACGTATTATAAGATTTTTTCTAATAATAAGGAAGAGGTTACGGAGCTTCAATGGATTGAGGATGGAAATTACCTTGAGGTACCATATGAGCCGGAATATTCACGATATGGCGGAACAGAAGCGATTGGTTACTCTGAGAATGTTTTTCAATGCTCCAGCTGTTATGCATTGGAAATTCTGGAACAGGCAAAGAATAATTATGGATTAAAGCTTTTTGCAGCATTGGACATGATGGGCATTGCTTTAGAAAATATCGAGAAAAAGGAAGAATTCTTAAAATATTATTATGATTTTTGGAGGGATTTTAATGAGCAGAAGGAGGAGCCGGGGGCTTATACTAAGGGGTTGTTTGAGAAATATAAACATTACAATGAACGGACAAGCGGGAGAAATGTTGAATTTTACAGTGCATGGAAGGAACAGCTGTGTAAGAATCTCGATGAGGCGGTCAGGGTCCAAAATACATTTGACAATGGGTGGCAAGCCAAGAATTTAATATTGGCATCCTTATTACATATGAATCATAACCGACTGGGTATTTATCCAAGATACGAAAGCATTATGGCAAAAATAATGCTGTTATGCGCAAAGGAGGCGATTGTGTGAGTGAATTGTTATGGGATTTTAGTGAGAAAGCAGAGGATAAAGGCAGAATCTATCAATTCTATCACATTAATTCGAAGCATTCGCCCAGAACTCAGAGCTTTCAGGCTCCAAAGATGAACTATTCTAAGGATTATAAAGAGGACAGCAATTATCCAGTGGTAGCCAAGGTTCCATTACTGGAAGAAACAAAGGATACCGGATATAGTTTGTATTCTGCTCTAATGGAACGTCGGACCTCCTGGAGCTTTCAGAGAGCCACTATGACGGATGATGAGATATTAATGTTCTTAGCCTATTCCTTTGGAGTCAGCGATAAGGAACAAAACACTAAGACTTACCCTTCCGGAGGAAGAATGTATCCGGTTGAGATATATCTGATACCCAATATAAGCATTCAGCAAAGTTCCAAAATATTTAGTAAGGACAAAGTTTTCCGCTATAATGTTGTAACAAGAGATATTGAAATTATGGCAGACGGCAATATAAATTTATTGGATTCTCTGACATCCTCAACGGATATCGGCACAATGACCTTTGCGGATACGCAGTTTCTTATTTGTCTGGTCGGAAATTATACGCACATCAATGAAAAATATCATTCACTTACATATCGGTTGATTCAGATGGAGCTGGGACATATCGGTCAGAATATTATGCTTACGGCAGCAATGCTGAAGCTGAATACGGTTCCCCTAGGTGGATTTTTTGAGGACAGGGTAAACAGGTACCTAAACATAGATGGTATAACGAAACAGACATTATATATATTTGCAGCCGGGTAATATTCTATAATAGGAAGGAAGTATGATTATGGAGCTTGCAACGATTGTAAAATTAAAGGATAAATATCTGTTTTTTAATGACGGAAATATGATTTGCGTTTATGATATGGATGAAAACCGGGTTAAACTTAAGCTTGCCTGCAAGGATGTAATAGATACATATGCCCTAAAAAGAGAGTTGGCAAAACCCCATACACTTCACTGGCTAAGTAAGAAAAAATATTTTAGTTGGCTTGGGGTATTAATCAGTAAATATAATGATCTGTTCGAGGTTGTGGGGGAGGAAAACCTACTGTGGGAACGCACAAAAAATAATCTTACAGATATTATATCAAGAGAGAACTATGCCGAGAATGTGGAGATTTCCATGGATTTTTCTGATAGTACTCTGGTGCTCTATGGATTGTCCGGAATCAATGTGACTATAGCAGAAGCCGTGAGAGATTTAAACTATAAGAGCATTATATTGATTAATCGTGATGAGGTGGTGGAGGCAGAGGATATCGAGGACGAAACCGGAATATATACCTATAAGGATGTTTTACAAAAAAAGAAGGATATACTCTCCGATTATTTTAATAAGAGGAATGAAAAGGTTAAAATCATTAATTTGCAGGATCTAAATGATCTGACTGTAATAGATAAAAGCATTTTTATAATCGAAAACAACAGTCTGAGTAAGGAGGAGTTACTGGGAATTAATCGATTTGTCACCAAGCACAGAAAATTAGCTCTTTTCTTTCAGATGCAGCCGGATAAATTGATTTTTGGACCGCTTGTGGTCGGAGGAGAGAGTGCCTGTCTTGAGTGTCTGGAGCATGGAGAACTTTTTGAGAAATGTTATGGGATAAAGAGTGTTCCTGTTGATTCGGTGTTCAGATATATGCTTATGTTCTTAATAAAGAGAACCTTATGCTATGTGAAGGAGAATGATCTTTATATACTGCTTGGGGATGTGCAGATACCGATTAATAAGATATTTAAGATTGATCGATTTACTATGCGTGGTGAATTTGACTATATATACCGGGATGTTGACTGTACCTGCTCTTTAGATGATTAGAATATAATAGTATTCAGACAGAGATTATCGCCGTAACCGTTTTGGTTATGGCGATTTTGCTAATATTCCCAAAAAGTATTTACAAGAAGGGTTTCCAATGTTATACTTTTACCGAATAATAGAGCAAATAAGGATATTATGTATGTCAATGACAGAAATTGGACAAGCCGGTTATTATAGATTATAGGGGAGGCAATATATGAAATACATAATAGGAGTTTGTGATGATGAGAAATTGCAGGTCAAAGTAAACGGTCTATACATAAAGGAAATTGCCTTACGTAATAATTGGGATGTAGCTATGGTTCCGTTTAACACGGGAAGGGCGGTTCTTGAATATTTAGCAACGAGGAAATTGGATGTTTTATTTTTGGATATCGATCTTGGTAATGAATCGGGTATAGGAATCGCGGAAAAAATTGCAGTTAAATATCCGGAAGTTGTGGTTATATTTATTACCGGACATCGTGAATTTGCCAATGATGCCTTTGATGTAGATGCGATGGGATACATTGTAAAGCCGGTAGAAGAGAAGAAGATGGAAAGGGTACTTAAAAAGACCCTGACACATGTCGAAGCAATTCGCTCTAAAAAACCCAGTGAAACCATAGTGGTTACAGTTGAAAATCTAAAGAAGAAAATTCTTCAGAATGATATTCTCTATATTGAGCGTCAACAGGCGAAAAGCATAATTGTTTTAAAAGGAAAAAAATACGGTGTGTATGAGACAATTACCTCTCTGGCAGAAAGGCTCACGGACAGCTTTCTAAGAATCAGTCAGAGCTATATTGTGAACAAATCCTTTATTGCAGGCATTGAAGGAAACAGAGTATTGCTTAAGAACGGAATGGATATTTCCATTGGCAGGACGTATCGCAAGGATGTTCTAGAAGCCTATTACCAGGACAAATAATAACAGAGGTGGAATTAATGGAAGAAAATCTCCATTTTATAACGGGTGTCCTTATATTCGTAGTGGATGCTTTCCTATGGCATAAACTGCTTTTCAGCATGTGCAACTTTCGCTATGATAAGAAATTAAGAATCATCCCTCCGGCCATATGGTGTTTGGTATTTATATTAAGAAATCTTATTATGGAGATGGTTGACGGAGACACCTTAATAGAGATATTAAGGATACTGACTTTGCTGACAGGATTTATACTTGCCCTTGTTTTTTATCAAGACAAATTTTCAAAAATACTGATATGGAATATAGTACATATATTATTAATGGCGGTATCAGAATTATTTACAATACTGATCTTATGGATTGGCACAAGGCAGCCGGTTGAGATGGTGATAAGTCAGGACAGGGGATATTATGTCGGAACATTAATATCCAAGTTGCTGATGTTTGCAATCATATGGTTAATAACGATGAAGAAGGATCGTTACAGCGTGCTACTAAAAAAGGGATTTATCGATATTATAATTCTGGGCATTATAATCACCATGGTGTATGCATATTCCGTTTATATAATTCGAAATCAGGAGGTTTTTTCCGGAGTCAGTAAGTGGTTCTTAAGTGGGTCCCTGATTGCTTTATTTATTATAGTGGCTCTGATTGTAAGAATTATGTTTCATTTGTTTCGGGCTGTAAAGCAGGAATTAGATGCTCAGCATAGGGTTCAAGAGCTCGAGATGGAACGGCAATTTTATACGGAGATGGAGAATCTGGTGTCTTCGTTAAGGGCGTTACGACATGATCTCAATAATCATTTCAGTGTTATCAATGGATTATTAAGTGCAGGCCAGTATCAGGAGTGTCAACGGTATATGCAGGAGGTATATTCTGAAATGGATATGGCAAATTCCTTTGTATGCGTTGAGAACACAGCGGTTTCGATTTTAATTAATAATAAGATTAGCAAGGCAAAAAGCAAAGGTATAAAAATTGAAAGCCTGATTTCATTTGATAATTTTTCTATGCCATATATAACAATCTGCTCTCTGATAGGTAATATTCTGGACAATGCAATCGAAGCTACGGAGAAAACAGAGGATAAATATATTCAGCTTATTGTTAAAGGAAAGAACGGGGAGTGTAAAATAAGCTGTGAGAACACCTATGCAGACAGGCCGATATTCAGTGACGGAAAATATCAGACATCAAAGAAGGATAAAAAAAATCATGGGATTGGACTTTCCAAGGTACGGGAAATCGTTAAGGAATATCATGGAACCATGGATATCCAAGTTGATGATACCTTCTTGATATCATTAACATTGAAGGCATAAGAAAAAAGCTGAGAATTAGGGTTCTCGGCTTTTTTAATGCTCATTGATTTATCATTATGCAAATATCGAATCAGATATTCTTCGGTAAAACACTCTTAATGCTAATACCATCCATTCCTTCCGGTTTCTTAGGCTCATAAAATAATAAGAAGCAGGGTACCGGACCACTTAATGCGACCATAGCAACTAAGGACAATACAGATGTTAAAACGCTGTTAGTAATTTTCTTGCTTAATTTGGTAATGTTTTTCTTCATAGTTTAACCTCCTTAAAATAATTGATGGTCTGTTAACTTAATAATAAAAATGAGACCTGAAACGCCTCTGGTATAATGGAATCGTCAAACACACATTACCTCCCAGAAAGGAGCGTTCAAGTCTCATGACTATTATACCATC
>JAAYTK010000089.1 GCA_012523775.1 Clostridiales bacterium
ACTGACAGAGGGTATTGATAAGGTCGGATTGGATGATATAAGGGATTTTGCTAATAAGTATATGGATTTATCTAATTCATCAATATCATTTGTGGGAAACATTAAATAATCCAAGAAAAATGGTTTGTTATATTTTGTACTTGACTTTATGTTTGAGAATGCTATAATTAATTGCAATTAGATTTTATATGCATAATGCGTTGATGAGACGAGTACCATGTAAAGGTTTACAGAGAGAGATACATTTGCTGGAAGTATCTTATTCCGAACCATGGGAAGACTACCTCGGAGTGGCCCTAATCCGGCCCGGTGATTCCGTTATAATCTAATGAAGTGGGTGCTTTGCACCAACAAGGGTGGAACCGCGACATATAGGAATATGCTCGTCCCTTTCGATTTAAACCAAATCGAAAGAGACGAGTTTTTTGATTGTATAATCGGTACCGATAACTTACCGACAACAAGAAAGGAGTATGGGTTTATGAAGATTACCCTAAAGGATGGCTCAGTAAAAGAGTATCCGAACAAGATGTCAGTTTATGAAATAGCAAGAGATATTAGCGAGGGTTTGGCCAGAGTAGCATGTGCCGCAGAGGTTGATGGCAAGGGGGTGGATCTTCGAACTATTATTGATAGCGACTGCGAATTGAATATTTTAACTTTTGACAGCGAGGGAGGAAAGGCGGCTTATCGTCATACGGCTTCACATGTTTTGGCTCAGGCCGTTAAGAGACTTTATCCTGAGGCTAAGCTTGCCATAGGACCTTCCATTGAGAACGGATTCTATTATGACTTCGATATTGCTCCGTTTGACAGGGCTGCTCTTGATGAATTGGAAAAGGAAATGAAGAAAATCATCAAGGAGGGTGCTGAGATTACCCGTTTTTCACTCCCAAGAGCTGAGGCAATTGCACTTATGAAGGAAAAGGATGAGCCATATAAGATAGAGCTTATTGAGGAATTACCTGAGGATGAGGAAATTTCATTTTATCAGCAGGGTGATTTCGTGGATTTGTGTGCAGGCCCTCATCTAATGAGTACTAAGTATCTCAAGGCAATTAAGCTTATTTCCTCATCCGGTGCATATTGGAGAGGCTCTGAGAAGAATAAAATGCTAACACGAGTATACGGCACCGCGTATACCAAGAATGCCGATTTGGAAGCTCATCTTGAGCATCTTGAGGATATCAAGAAGCGTGACCACAATAAATTGGGTCGTGAGATGGAGCTGTTTACAACGGTGGACGTAATAGGGCAGGGACTTCCTCTTATAATGCCTAAGGGTACTAAAATAATTCAGACATTACAGCGCTGGATAGAGGATGAAGAGGAACGCAGAGGCTATATGAGGACTAAGACTCCGTTTATGGCTAAGAAGGACCTCTATATAATATCGGACCATTGGCAGAAGTATAAGGAAGGCATGTTCGTACTGGGCGATGAAGAGGATGAGAATTCCGAAGTATTTGCACTACGTCCCATGACCTGTCCTTTCCAATATTATATTTATAAGCAAAGTCAGAAGAGCTATCGTGACCTTCCATGTCGCTACGGAGAAACTTCTGTTTTATTCAGAAATGAGGACTCCGGTGAAATGCATGGTCTTACAAGAGTAAGGCAGTTTACGATATCCGAAGGCCATCTTATCGTGACTCCTGAGCAGGTGGAAGAGGAATTTGCGGGATGCCTGGATCTTGCCATATACTGCCTAAAGACCCTGGGACTGGATGGGGATGTTACTTACCGTCTGTCAAAATGGGATCCCAATAATAAGAAAAAGTATCTCGGTAATGAGAGTGACTGGGAGAACATGCAGAACAAGATGAGAGAAATGCTTATTAAGAATGGTGTGCCATTTACAGAGGCTGAAGGAGAAGCCGCATTTTACGGACCGAAGCTGGACATTCAGGCTAAGAATGTTTACGGCAAGGAGGACACCATGATAACGCTTCAATTGGATTTTGTTCTGGCTGAGCGTTTTGACATGTACTATGTAGATGCAGGCGGAGAGAAAAAGAGACCTTATATTATCCATAGAACCAGTATCGGATGCTATGAAAGAACCCTGGCTTGGCTTATTGAAAAATATGCCGGTATGTTCCCGACTTGGTTATGTCCGGAGCAGGTCAGAATTCTTCCTATCTCTGAGAAATATCATGATTATGCCAATAGGGTTAAGGAGGAGCTTCAGAGAAACAATATTCTCGTAACCGTGGATGAACGAGCCGAAAAAATCGGTTATAAGATAAGGGAAGCCAGATTGGACCGTATCCCTTACATGCTGGTGGTCGGACAGAAGGAGGAAGAGGAAGGCGTAGTATCTGTCAGAAGCCGCTATTTGGGTGACGAAGGTCAGCAACCGCTTGATAAATTTATTGATGATATCTGTAAGGAGATAAGAACGAAGGAAATACGTAAGATAGAAGTCGTTGAAAAATAAAGGTTTAAGCAGGTTTCTTCTATACTGAGAAATTAACTTTAATAAGAACACAAGTTATAATTTGATTTGTCGCAGACAAACAAATATGGCTTGTGTTTTTATTTCTAAGTTATTCCTTTTTGCTTGACTTTAATCAGCATTCGATATATGATGACAAATAATAAAATTTTGAAGGGAGGATGTATTTATGAGTAATTACCATATCGATACTAAATGTATTCAATCCGGATATCAGCCTAAGAACGGTGAGGCGAGAGTGCTTCCGATTTATCAGAGTACCACATTTAAGTATGATTCTGCAGAGCATGTAGGGAAGCTTTTCGATTTAGAGGCTGAAGGATTTTTTTATACCAGGCTTTCAAATCCAACAGTAGATGGTGTGGAAAGAAAGATTGCCGATTTAGAGGGGGGCATAGGTGCCATGTGTACATCCTCCGGGCAGGCGGCAGCTATGATCGCCGTTCTTAATATTTGCAAATCGGGAGACCATATGATATCCTCGGGTACCATTTACGGAGGAACCATAAATCTATTTGCGGTTACACTGGCTAAAATGGGTATTGAATGTACATTTATAGACTCTGATGCATCTATAGAGGATATTCAAAAGGAAATCAGGGATAATACTAAGCTTATATTTGCAGAGACAATAGCGAATCCGTCTTTGGTAGTGTCGGATATCGGGAAGTTGGCAAAGGTCGCTCATTCAAATGATATTCCATTAATAATTGATAACACATTTGCAACGCCTATTAATTGCAGACCTATCGAACATGGCGCAGATATTGTTATTCATTCCACATCGAAATATATGGATGGCCATGCGGTGGCTCTTGGCGGTGTTATTGTGGATAGCGGCAATTTTAACTGGGATAACGGAAAATTTCCGGGCCTATCCACCCCCGATGAATCCTATCATGGAATGGTATATACAAGGGATTGCGGCAGAGCTGCCTTTATTACCAAAGCAAGAGTACAGTTAATGAGGGATATGGGAATGGCACCCTCACCAAATAATGCGTTCCTGCTTAATCTTGGTCTTGAGACCTTACATCTTAGAATGGAGCGTCACTGCTATAACGCACAGAGAGTGGCAGAATATCTTGACAGACATAGCCAAGTAACCTGGGTTAATTATCCGGGACTTAAGGGGAACAAGTACCATGATTTGGCGATGAAATATATGCCTAACGGAACCTGTGGTGTAATATCCTTTGGAGTCAAGGGAGGCAGAGAAGCTGCAATGAAGTTCATGGACAGTCTAAAGCTGGCGGCTATTGTGGTACATGTGGCAGACGCAAGGACCAGTGTTCTTCACCCTGCGAGTACAACCCATAGGCAACTGACTGATAAGCAGTTGGTCGAATGTGGAATTACACCGGATATGATTCGTATGTCTATAGGTATTGAAAATGCAGATGATATAATAGCTGATTTGGAACAGGCCTTCGGTAAATTGGATTGATAAAGAATGTCTAATATGATAGAATAGAAACAAAAAAGGGGTATGCACTATGGCTATAATTGATCGGGTGAAATTTGATGGTCTCGCCTCAAGGGATTGGCTGGTATACAAGCATCCCAGCGAAAATCTGGTGTTTGGAACTCAGCTTATAGTTAATGAAGGCCAGGTGGCTGTATTTATAAAGGGTGGAAGGATATGTGATGTTTTCTTACCGGGAACGCATACATTAAATGCAGGTAATCTACCGATTCTTAACTCAATCATAAATCTTCCTTTTGGCTCAAAGACACCGTTTACAGCTGAAATTTACTATATTAATACAGTAACGAAGCTGGATATTAATTGGGGAACCTCTGATCCTATCCAGGTTATCGACCCAAAATATCAGATTAGGCTGAGAGTTCGGGCATTTGGTCAGCTGGGCTTAAAGATTGAAAATTATACTTTATTTATATCAGAGCTGATTGGTTCAATGAATCAGGCGGATGTAGTTAAATATGATAAGATATTAAACTATTATAAGGGTGTTCTGATTAGTAAGATAAAGACTATTATCGCTGATATGATTATCAATGATAAGATATCAGTCCTTGAAATATCCGCTATGCTCGATGATATTTCAAGAAAAACTCAGGAGCTTTTGGATGCTGATTTTGACAGATATGGATTTAAGATAACTAATTTCTTCATCAAATCAATTAACTTTCCTGATGAAGACTTTGAAAAGATTAATCAGATTCTCGAAGACAGGGCAGCATTTGAAATCATGGGTGACGGACGGTACGTCACTAAGCGTAGCTTTGACGTATATGAAGGAGCCGCCACTAATGAATCCGGTGTAGCCGGTGCGTTTGCTGCTGGAGGTATCGGATTGGGCACCGGTGCCGCCTTGGCAGGTGGAGTAAATAATGTGTTAAATATCAATCCTCAGGCAGAAGAGCAATGTAATACCTGCAGGAAGTATGTCAGGGCAGGCTCTAAGTTCTGTAGTCATTGTGGATCCAAGTTGGCTCAGTTATTATGTCCAAAATGCAGTTCTCCCTATGATGAGGGCTCTAAGTTCTGTAGCGAATGCGGACATTCTCTGACACCTGAAGCATGTGAATGTGGGGTAGAGCTACCCTCTAATGCAAAGTTTTGTATGAACTGTGGAAAGAAGGTGAATAACGAATGAATGAGAAAAGAAATACATTAGGAAAGATTTTCTCCATTTTAATGTTATTATTCTTTTTTGCCATAATTTTGTTCATGTTCTTTGCAATTTTTAGAATCAATGAATATACTGTATTTCCTGCTGTAATGACATTTGCATTGATAAATTTTGTTATATTATTGGTTATCATAGGCGGCGGAAGCGAAATCGCCAATAAGGTCGGCACAGCCTCTTATATATCAATTTGTGTGGTTACAGCAATATATACCTTGCTTCAGTTCATATTTATGGGATTCAGATATCAATCTGATTCCGTAAATAGTTATGTGTTATTTCAACTAATATTACTATTTATATATTTCTTAATATTCATTCCAACCATGTTAATGGGAGCAAACAACAATAATAAATAGACTTTGGGAGGTTTATCATGGCACAAAATAACTGTCCACAATGTGGAGCTCCTATCGCAATCGGAGCCGTGGAATGTAAATACTGCGGAGAGGCTATCAATACTCTTAACACGCAGCAACCAAATTTACAGCAAACTAATATACCGCAGCCTAATATGCCGCAGCAGCCTGTATATCAGCAGCCTGTTTATCCACAGCAAGGATATCAGCAACAGGGGTACCCTTACCGGCAGACATCGTATCCCCCGCCTGTTCCACCGAATGCACCGCCTCCGCCTGTTTATAATCAGTATAATACATTTGCCAACGGGATTAATCCATCATGGCCTATTAAGAGCAAGGTTGTAGCAGGTGTTTTGGGAATTTTACTTGGAGGACTTGGAATACATAAGTTTTATCTTGGGAAGGTCGGCATGGGAATCTTATATCTATTGTTCTGCTGGACTTATATTCCTGCAATTGTGGGCTTTATAGAGGGAATAATATATCTTGCATCCAACGATCATAATTTCCAAGTTAAGAATCGTGTGAGAATCAGATAGGAATTTTGGAGAATATATATTAAAGGCTGTTAATTATCATTCTTGATGGTAAGTGACAGCCTTATTAGTTCATATACATCTGTTAATCGAAGAAATGGCCGGGAGGTGAATCCGATAAGCAAAAGTAGGTTTGGTAATTTACAGCTTAATAAAGTTAATCCATTATTCATATTTAAAGTGGCAATAGGATCCGCCATTGCTATTGTTATAGCCGAGGCTTCAGGACTTATGTACAGCACCTCGGCAGGGATTATCACCTTGTTAACCGTGCAAAATACCAAGAAAGAAACATTACTTATCGCCTTAAAGAGGATTATATCATTTCTTTTAGCGGTGATTATATCATTTATAATGTTTAGCAGTTTTGGGTATGAGCCTTGGGTATTCGGTGGCTTTGTTCTTATATTTGTAGGACTAAGCTATTTGTTTAATCTTAAGGATGGAATATCCATGAATGCGGTCCTTATGACTCATTTTCTTATTGAGAAACGTGTAGATATTCCAATGTTTTTCAATGAGGTTATGATTCTTTGCATTGGAATGGGAATCGGAATTGTAATTAATCTAATTATGCCGAATTATAAGCAAAAGATTCTGCAAAAGCAGCGATTTCTTGAGGAAGAAATGAGAAAAACCCTGAAAGCCATGGCTCTTGCCCTGAGAGATAAGAAGGCGTGCTTGATTCAGGAAGGGCCTTATGAGAATATGACCATGGTATCGGACAGTGAACATGTAATCATTGATTTTCGTGGTCTAGATAATATGCTTGAGGACCTGATTAATAAGGCTTATGAAGATGCAGGGAATACTCTTTTGTCTAATACAAGGTATCTTATATCTTATCTGGAGATGAGGAAGCACCAGACGGATGTTCTAAAGATTATAAGCCGAAATATAATGGAGATTCCGGTATTATTGAAGCAATCGATTCCATTAGCTGATTTTATAGACAAAACTGCAGACAGCTTTCATGAAATGAATAATGTTAAAGAATTATTAGTGGATATTGATGATTTATATATGAAATATAAAGAGGATAAGCTGCCTGTATCAAGGGATGAATTTGAGTACAGGGCAGTGCTTTTTCGTATTTTAAAAGAATTCGAATATTTTTTGCAAATAAAGAGAAATTTTATACTTGAGCTTGAAAAAGATGAATAGAATAATTCCTTGTTTTCTTCGCATAATAGTATGGAAGTACGCAAAAATCAACTAAAAGGAGTAATTCATGCTAAGCGTCAGGTATATGGATAATATTATTGAAGAAGTAAACGATGGTGATTCGGATAATCAGAGTAATCCATCTGAAGGACAATCTGAAAAGAATAATCAGGGAGAAAAAAAGGATAATCAGGAAGCTGAAAAAATAAAACAGGAAAATGAGGACCTTAAGGATAAAAAGATATCAGAATATGGCCAGACCGTCCTCGATAATAATAAAAAGGAGCATAAAATTCATTTATTATCGATTATCGGTGAAATTGAAGGCCACGAATGTCTCCCGCAGCATAACAAGACAACTAAGTATGAGCATGTATTGCCACAGCTGGCAGCCATTGAAGACAGTACAGAAATTGATGGGCTGCTTATTCTGATTAATACGGTTGGTGGTGACGTGGAGGCAGGGCTTGCTATAGCTGAAATGGTTGCCTCCCTGAGTAAGCCTACGGTTTCGTTGGTATTAGGCGGCAGTCACTCCATTGGTGTTCCCTTGGCTGTATCGGCGGATTACAGCTTTATAGTGCCTACGGCGACTATGATTATTCACCCGGTTCGAATGAACGGTACCGTAATAGGAGTAACCCAGACCTTTGAATATTTTGAGAAGATACAGGCTCGAATCATAAGATTTGTAGTGAATCATTCGGGAATCAGCCACGACGATTTTAAGAGCCTTATGCTTGATACTAATCAGCTTGCGAAAGATGTAGGTTCGATCCTAGTAGGAGAGGAAACAGTAAAGCTGAAGATAATTAAAGAAGTAGGAGGTATTAAGGAGGCCTTGGCTAAAATTAACGAAATGATAGATGAAAGGGCTAACAGGTCATAATAATTATTACACTGGAAGGAAGGTGCGTTATGCTATATACGGTTGTACCCTTGGAACGAGTCTATGTGGATCATAATGCCAAGGACCAGGCCATTAAAGATGCCACAGAGCCGGAGTACAAGGAGGTTCTATTGAAGCACGGCAGGGTCGTAACCCGACGGGACGGAGAAAATTATGTTGTTCATAGGATTATTTCCACCGATATGAGTGATTATCTGAATCAGGAATATTCACCCGGAATGATTATAAAATAATAGGTATTTTTTGAAGGCGGTCAACGAGGACCGCCTTAGTGTATGGACTAGGGACAACTAATTTACTTGCATAACAATAGTCTAAAAGGTATAATAAAATGTGGAAGATGAACAATGTATATAAGGGGGATGACTCATGGCTTCCAAGAAGAGTACAACAAGGAAGAGCGGCAGCAAAAAAAGGACATACACTACTCAGAAGAAAAGAAATGAAGCCGTAAAGCATAGCGGAGCGGTGCAGGATGAGATTATCCTTATAATTTCTATGGTCGTTTGTATTCTTATGTTTTTAAGCTATTTTGACCTGAGCGGTACAGTCGGAAAACATGTCAGTGGCTTTTTATTCGGTACGGTAGGATTGTTGGCATATGCCTTACCTTTTATTTTGTTTTTTGGAACGGCATTTTACATATCAAATATCGGAAATAAAGCGGCAGGCAGAAAGATAATGAGTGCCATAATATTTTTGATTGCATTAACAGCATTTATTCAGCTGATAACTGAATCATATAGTCCGGAAACTAAAATAGTTGAATATTATACCTCATCAAGAGACGATAGAATCGGCGGTGGAATTATCGGCGGTGGTATTGTAATGCTTCTGTGTGGAATGTTCGACGTCACCGCTACTTACATAATTCTCATAGCCATGATGCTAATATCCCTAATCGTGATAACAGGAAAAGCACTTATTAAAATAATTGCCACAAAAGGCAGGCAATCTCTTGAAGAAAGAAGACAATACAGGCAGCTTCGAAAGGAACAGATGGAGTTGGAGAGACAATCACAACAGGGATTATCAGAGCAAACCTCTAACAGACCCGGCAGAAGATCTTGGAAGACCTTTGATATTGAACCTGACAACCGGGATCCATCTGAAAAGCAAAAAGATAAATCAAAGGTAGTCAGTTTTAAGGATAAAAGAGATAAAAAGAAGAAGCAGAGTGAGCCTGATGAGCTTCCTTTAGTTAATTTGGATCATTTATTTCTACCGGAGCAGACAGATACGGTTACCCAAGATGAAATCAAGCTTCCTACATATGAGGACGAGCTCAAGAATAAATTCGGAAACGATTATTCTACAGGAGAAGGAGAAATGGGTAGTGCATCCTTCGCAGAAAGTCAGACAAGCTCTACTGACGTAGTAAAACCAGGTTCGAATAACAAGGCTGAGTCTACAGATGTAGAACAACTTAATATAAATCAGATGGTTGAGGAAAAGGAGTATGTATTTCCGCCTATGAAGCTATTGACGGTTCCTAAGGCCAGGACAGGCAGAGGACAGATGACCGAAAGAAATGTAAAGGAAACTGCCATTAAGCTTCAAAATACATTGGAGAGCTTTGGAGTACATGTTACCGTAACCAATGTAAGTTGTGGTCCTTCTGTAACAAGATACGAGCTACAGCCTGAGCAGGGAGTTAAGGTGAAAAGCATTACAAGCCTGGCGGATGACATTAAGCTTAATCTTGCTGCATCGGAGGTTAGGATAGAAGCGCCTATTCCCGGTAAATCGGCTGTCGGTATAGAGGTACCGAATAAAGAGAATTTCGTTGTGACCTTAAGGGAAATGCTTGAAAGTAAGGAATTTAATGAGCATCCATCTGATATTGCATTCGCTGTCGGTAAGGATATCGGTGGTCAGATAATTGTTACGGATATTGCAAAGATGCCCCATCTACTGATTGCCGGAGCAACAGGTTCGGGAAAATCTGTGTGCATTAACACTCTAATAATGAGCATACTTTATAAATCAAAACCTTCGGATGTTCGCATGATTATGATTGATCCTAAGGTTGTTGAACTGAATGTATATAACGGTATTCCGCATTTATTAATACCCGTTGTCACCGATCCAAAGAAGGCCGCTGCTGCACTTAATTGGGCTGTTGTTGAGATGACAGATCGCTATAAGAAATTTGCCGAAGCGGGTGTTCGAGATTTGGCAGGCTATAATGAAAAGGCCAGAGAGGTGGCTTATCTCAATGATGAACCCTATCAGAAGCTGCCTCAAATTGTAATAATAATTGACGAGCTTGCTGATCTTATGATGGTTGCTCCAAGCGAGGTTGAGGATTCAATCTGTCGTCTTGCCCAGATGGCAAGGGCTGCAGGAATACATTTGATTATCGCAACTCAAAGACCTTCTGTAAATGTAATTACGGGTCTGATTAAGGCAAATATCCCTTCCAGAATAGCATTTGCAGTATCATCGGCGGTAGATTCAAGAACCATCATTGACGGGTCCGGCGCTGAAAAGCTATTGGGTAAGGGAGATATGCTGTTTTTCCCTTCCGGTTATCCAAAGCCGGTTAGAATACAGGGCTCATTTGTATCCGATAAGGAGGTAAGCTCTGTTGTCGATTATCTTATAAAAAATAACAGTACTGCAAGCTATAGTGAGGAAATCAAAGAAACCATAGCAAATGTTCGTGCGGCGGAGGCTGCTGCCATAGCTGCAAATGAGCGGGATGATTATTTTGTCGAGGCAGGAAGGTTTATTATTGAAAAGGACAAGGCTTCCATAGGAATGCTTCAAAGAGTATATAAGATTGGCTTTAACCGCGCCGCCAGAATAATGGACCAGCTGGCCGAGGCAGGAGTGGTCGGGCCTGAAGAAGGCACCAAGCCAAGGAGAATCCTGATGACGGCAGAGGAGTATGAGCAGTTTTTAGCTGAGAATAATTTGGGCCATTTTTAAGTATAGAATGTTTTGGGTTGGCTTTTGAGGAGAGGATGGCTGGGTTAGTTCTAGAAGGGAATAATTTACGTTTGTATAAGAAAAGAATAATTTGAGTTGGTATTGGTAGAGAATAATTCGGTAAGTTTATTGATAACATTCAGGAGGGTGCATTATGGTCATATAGGCACCCTCCTGTTACATTTGAACGTTCGAAATAAAAAGTGAGATATAGTTAGCAGATAAATAATGCTGTATTTTGACGTTATAGTAGACATAATAATATTATGTGACACAACTTTTATTATACGGCTATTTTATATATTTTATTCAGTGATATACTCAGTATTATACCACTGTGTTATATCCAGTATTGCACTCTGTATAATATTAAATTTTTTACTTCGTTTTATATAATGGTTAGCAGCTCTTTCGGCGTATCTATTATATAATCAGCACCTTCATTTCTTAATACTTCACGGGTTCTAAATCCCCATGTTACACCGACGCATGGAATACCTGCATTTTTAGCAGTTTGTACATCTGTGTCAGAGTCACCGACGAAGATGGTTTTATTTATATCGGAATCAAGCTCCTTTATAGCGGTAAAGATACTGTCCGGAGCGGGTTTCTTTTTCACAGTTGGTGATTCTCCTATAGCTACCTTAATTAAGTCTCCGAAATATTCTTTTGACAGCTTCTTTACGGCGGAATCAAATTTGTTCGACACAATACCCAGCTTATATCCAAATCGATTCAGGTCCATAAGAAGTATCATAATTCCGTCATAAGGTCTGGTCTTGTTCTGCATATTCAATTTATAATGCTGAGTAAAATCGGCAAGACATTGCTCAATTTCCTCCTCGGTACTATGTATCGGCAGAGCCCTTTCTACTAATTTTCTTACGCCATTTCCTACGAAGCTCCTTACCTCCTCATAGGTTCTTGGTTCATAGCCACGGTTAGTTAAAGCAACATTTAAACTGTCCATTAAATCGTCCAGTGTGTTTAACAGTGTTCCGTCAAGATCAAATATTATCGTATCGTATTTCATTTCGAGTTCCTTTCTAGTTATTATGTTGCAGTTTCTCTTGGGTTAACTCCATATCATGGAGTATATCAGATTTTTGATGTAATACCAAGTATTTAAGCGATTTTCCAAATTAATCTTGACCTTAATTTATCATATGCTAAAATTATTTTAGTTAATAAAATAGCGGAAAGGTTGGGTATACAGATGAAGACGGATATTCAAATAGCACAGGAAGCCAAATTAGAACATATCAGCGAGGTTGCAAAGAAACTTGCTATCTCTGAAGACGATTTGGAGTTCTTCGGAAAATATAAGGCCAAGTTGGGGGATGAACTGTGGGATAAGATTAAGGCCCGCCCCGATGGAAAGCTTGTATTGGTAACTGCCATAAATCCTACGCCTGCAGGCGAAGGAAAGACCACTACCACTGTAGGGCTTGGTCAGGCACTGGGGCAGATGAATGTAAGCTCTGTAATCGCACTTCGTGAGCCGTCACTAGGGCCATGCTTCGGCGTTAAGGGTGGAGCTGCAGGCGGAGGATATGCTCAGGTGGTTCCTATGGAGGATTTAAATTTGCATTTCACCGGTGATTTTCATGCAATTACATCGGCGAATAATCTATTGGCTGCCATGCTGGATAACCATATACATCAGGGAAATTCTTTGTCTATAGATCCTAACCAGATTGTATGGAAGCGCTGTGTTGATATGAATGACAGAGCTCTTCGTAATATAATAATAGGTCTTGGAAGAAAGTCAGATGGAGTAGTGAGGGAGGACCATTTTGTTATTACGGTGGCTTCTGAAATTATGGCAGTACTATGTCTTGCTGAAAACATGCAGGATTTAAAGGAGAGATTAGGCAGGATAGTGGTAGCCTATACCTATGATGGAAGGCCTGTTACCGCTAAGGACTTAAAGGCCGTGGGTGGAATGGCTGCGCTTCTTAAGGACGCCATGAAGCCGAACCTGATACAGACAATTGAGAATACCCCTGCCATAGTCCATGGTGGTCCATTTGCCAATATTGCTCACGGCTGTAATAGTGTGAGGGCTACAAAAATGGCTCTTAAACTGGCCGATGTGGTGATTACCGAGGCTGGATTCGGAGCCGACCTTGGGGCGGAGAAATTCCTGGACATCAAATGCAGAATGGCAGGATTAAAGCCTAATGCAATCGTTTTGGTTTCTACCATACGTGCCTTGAAGTATAACGGTGGATTGTCAAAAACCGAGCTGTCGGTTGAGAATTTAGATGCTTTAAAGAAGGGTATAGTGAATCTGGAAAAGCATATAGAGAATCTACAGAAATATGGTGTACCTGTGATAGTTGCATTAAATCGTTTTATTAGCGATACCGAGGATGAGATATCATTTGTTAAGAGTTTTTGCGAAGAAAGAGATTGCGAGTTTTCACTTTGTGAAGTATGGGAAAAGGGTGGCGAAGGAGGTATCGACCTTGCCGACAGACTCCTAAAGATGATGGAGGAGAAGCAGAGTAATTATAAGCCTTTATATGATTTAGAGCTGTCCATCAAGGAGAAGATTGAAGTTATCGCCAAAGAGATATACGGGGCGGATAAAGTTACATTTGACCCGGGAGCCAGTTCCGCTATACATAAGATCGAATCTTTAGGTTACGGAAATCTTCCCGTATGTATGGCTAAAAATCAGTATTCTCTTTCGGATGACCCTAAGAAGCTTGGTAGACCGGTCGGTTTTACAGTGAATATCAGAGAAGCTTATGTGTCTGCCGGTGCCGGATTTGTGGTTGCGATTACAGGCACGATGATGACCATGCCGGGACTTCCTAAAGGGCCGGCCGCAGAAGGAATCGACGTAAACGATGACGGCAAGATTGTAGGATTGTTCTAATTTGGTACCAGGTACGGTACCTGGTACCAAATTGCGGTGTACCTGGTACCGAATTGCGGTGTACCTGGTACCGATAAAAATTGTCATATATTATATAAAGCCTCGTATATATTAAATGATGAATATGGCTTGTCATATAAACGCCGATATTCATACATTCATATAAGGGGGCTTTTTTATTGATTAAAAGTGTAGATTTCCAATATACCGATGATATAACGGTGGTAGATCGTAATCAGTTCGAAGCGCATATCAGGCTATATAAGGGGTATGTGTCTAAAATTAATGAGATTGACGAGATACTTCGGAATAATCCGATGAGAGAGGATGCAAATGCTACCTTTAGTTTTTTTAGGGCATTAAAGCGTGGTGAGACCTATGCTTTGGATGGAGTTATTCTTCATGAGCTTTATTTCGAGAACATAGGAGGGGATAGTAGAGCGCCCGATTCTTCGGTAAGACAGCAGCTTGAAACGGACTTCGGTAGCTATGATAATTGGATGGCTGATTTTGTGGCTACGGCTAAGGCCAGTAGAGGATGGGCAGTATTATGCTACGATCAGAGAAGCTACAGACTTAGAAATATTAGTCTGGATTCCCATGATTTGGGCAACATAGCTTATTCCGCACCGATACTTGTATTAGATGTTTATGAGCATGCATATTTCCTTCAATATGCAGATAATAAGAGCGAATATATTAATCGTTCTATGGATAATATAAATTGGTATGTGGTAAATCAAAGAATGGGTATATATTAAATCGGTACCAGGTACGGTACCTGGTACCGTACCTGGTACCAATACGACGCGTACCTGGTACCGTACCTGGTACCTATTTTGCGGATTGCTCGCAATATACACATCGATATGTGCCGTTTTCCTTGTCTGTAAGTCTGAATGAGTGGGGTATTCCCCTTTCTATTGAGGTTATGCATCTGGGATTTTTGCATTTAAGTACATTTTCGACATGAAGGGGCAGCGTGGGATTCTTTTTTTCGATGATTTCACCGTTTTCTATTATATTGATTGTTATTTTATGGTCCAGTACACCAAGGATATCAAGGTTTATTCCGTTTAGGGTTCCTTCTATTTTTATTATATCCTTTCTTCCCATCTTATTGCTTCGGGCATTTTTGATTATAGCTACACTGACGTCTATATTTTCCAGGTCGAGATAGGTATAAATTTTCATTGCCCCGCCGACTTTAATATGGTCTATTACTATACCCTGATTTAAAACACCGATATTTAGCATATTGGCCTCCCTTCACTTTCACGAAGTAGCAGTATTATTAATGCCATTCTTACATATACTCCAAACTGAGCCTGTTTAAAATAAACAGCCCTGGGATCCTCGTCCACCTCGACAGCTATTTCGTTAACTCTCGGCAAGGGATGTAATACCAGCATGTCCTCCTTCGCAAGAGACAGTTTCTTGCTGTTTAAGATGTAGGTATCCTTAAGTCTTATATAATCTTCTTCATTAAAGAAGCGTTCTTTCTGTACCCGTGTCATGTATAGAATATCTAGACTTGGTATGGCTTCCTCTAGGCTTCTTAGCTCTTTATAGGGAATATTTTGTGCATTTAAGACTTCATCCTTAATATACTGAGGAACCTTTAATTCATCCGGTGATATTAGAACAAAATTGATGTTTTTATATCTTGAGAGGGCTACAATTAATGAATGCACCGTTCTTCCGAATTTTAAGTCACCACAAAAACCAACGGTAAGATTCTCGAACCGTCCTTTGAGATTTTTTATTGTAAGTAAATCTGTAAAGGTCTGAGTGGGATGATTGTGACCGCCGTCTCCGGCATTGATAATAGGAATGGAAGAATGGAGTGATGCAACATAGGGGGCACCCTCCTTTGGATGACGAATAGCACAAATATCTGCGTAAGAGGAAATAACACGAATTGTATCGGCAACGCTTTCACCTTTTGCGGCTGAGCTGGCATCGCCTGACGAGAAACCGAGAACACTTCCGCCAAGATTTAACATGGCAGCTTCAAAGCTTAATCTTGTTCGGGTGCTTGGTTCATAGAATAGGGTCGCAAGCTTTTTTCTATGACATGCCTCCGAATATTTTTTAGGATCTTTGATGATATCTTCCGCTAAATTTAGAAGTTCATCCAGTTCTGATAAATTAAGGTCATTGGGACTGATGATATGCCTCATAGATACCTCCGTTTTCTGTTTTGAATGGAATCACTATATCCTAACTTAATATTTTAGTACATCATATGATAAATTACAATCCAATTGTTATGAAGTATATATCAATTAAACTAATATGATAAATAAGTATTTATAATAAATCCAACAGCCGATTATTCCAAAAATGACGTAATATAAATACACTTTTTTCATTTATGTGGTATAATAGTAAGATACAGTATTTTGTAATAGCATAATAGTCGTTTATAGAAATGGAGAAGGATATGATTCAGATTTCACGTACCGGTATCAGAAACCTGGCATCCAATGACACGGTTTATGCAAGAGGACTACAATACTATAAGGAAAACCGTGTTGTCAGTGCGTCATATTCCAATATGGCCAAGCTTTACCGTCTGGAGGTGAAGGGAAATTATATTTATTCTGTTACTGTTGAGGAGCAGGAGGACGGTTCCTTTGATTACAGCTGTAACTGCCCCTCTAGGTTAAAGGATCAGGGGGCCTGTAAGCATGTGGTGGCTTCTTTATTGTTTATTTTGAAATACCAGGAAAGAACCATGCTTTCTGAGACCAAAAGCCCCGAAGAGAGAAAGATTATTCAAATAATCGATTATTTTGCTTCTCAGGAAGATAGCTATATAGCCGGTGAAACCTTTACACTTAATCCCATAATCAGTATTCCTCAGATTATGAAGGGTGAAAATGCCAGAGCATATGTATCTTTTCGCGGAGGAAGTAATCGAAAGTATAAGATTCAGACTATAAAGAAATTTCTGTCGAATATTTATAATAATGAAAGCTTTACCCTGGGTAAGGAATTTAAATATATCAGTGGTGAGAGTAACTTCGACATGCCTTCTCAGATAATACTGGATTATCTGTTAGATGTTTATGAAATACAAGAGGTGATTAACAGCTCACATTTTTCGAAGATATTTTCGAAGTCCCATGTAATTATGACTAAGAATATGCTGTTGAAATTTCTGGAGCTTTTAAAGGAAAATACCTTTGAGCTTGAGCTTTATGGTAAATTATATCCTGAGGTACGATATAATAAAACTAATCCAAAAATATCTTATCAGCTTACGATGGATGAGGAAGCCATTTTTGTCGATTATAAAGGAAAGGAAGCGGTTATTCCTGTCATTGACACGGGTGAGCTGCTTTATTGTGACGGGGTAATTTATAAGCCTGACAAGAATTTTATCCGTAATTTTAAGCCCTTCTATAATACGCTGGGAAGAGACCGGGAGCCGTTGGTTTTTAAAGGCGAGAGCAAGAACAGCTTCCTAGAGCATGTCCTTCCAAGAATAAGTGAAACTATGGAGCTCGAGGTTCCCGAGGAGTTAAAAAGCCGATATATTTCAGAGGATTTGGATGCAAAGATATATTTTGACAAACATAAATACGGTATAAAAGCAGAGCTTCGATATCGCTATGGGGACTATGAATTTAATTCATTTGAAAATGCTTCCTCGGGCTCTTATATAGTTGTTCGTCAAAGAGAGAGTGAGGATAATATAATTAACGAGATCCTGAAGCTTGGATTTGTGCCGTATAAGAATTATTATCTTCTTAAGGATGAGGATAAAATATATGAATTTTTATCCGGAAGGGTTATGGATCTGGAAGGGCTTGCAACCCTGTACTATTCAGAGGATTTCAAGAAGCTTGGGATTCGTCCTCCCGGTAGCTTTACGGCTAATGTAAGAGTTAACAGCGGTCTGAACCTGCTGGAGCTCGATTTGTCGTTTGAGGATGTGCCAAAGGAGGAGATAAGGAATCTAATCCATGCTTATCAGGTAAAGAAGAAATATTATCGCCTTAAGAACGGAAGCTTCATTAATCTTGAGGAAGGAAATGTCGATGAAGTATCGAAAATCCTATCTTCTCTCAATGTGAACAGCAAAAACATTGAAGATAACAGAGTTATTCTTGAAAAACAGCATGCGGTATATCTTGATAAGGTATTTACCGATAGAAAGCTGGATTTTCATAAGGATAGAGATTTTACCATGTTAACGGAAAGGATTCTTAATCCCACCGTTACTGATTATAAAATTCCCAATGAGATTCAAGCCGAACTGCGTCCTTACCAAATCACAGGATATAAATGGCTTAGAACCCTTGCAGAGCATGAGCTTGGAGGAATTCTGGCGGACGACATGGGACTTGGAAAGACATTGCAGTCAATTGTATATATTTCTTCTATTATTTTGGAGAATAAAGAAAAACAGGATTCAAAGCCTCATTTCCTAATTGTTTGTCCTACCTCACTGACCTATAATTGGCTGGATGAAATTGAGAGCTTTGCACCATTTATTAAAGCGACCGTGGTTAGCGGAGCACCGACTGAGCGAAAGGAAGTCATTGAGAGGTATGAGGAATATGATGTATTAATTACATCCTATCCGCTAATCAGAAGAGATATAGCAGTCTATGAAACAATTGATTTTCATACGGTATTTATTGATGAGGCACAATTTATTAAAAATGATTCGTCGCTTAATGCCAAATCAGTTAAGCGGATAATTGCGAAGCATAGATATGCGCTAACAGGAACCCCTATTGAAAATAGCTTGTCAGAGTTATGGTCGATTTTTGATTTTATAATGCCGGGATACCTGCTTAGCCACTCTAAATTCGTAGAGTATTATGAAAAACCGATTATAAAAGAGGATAAAGAGGCTTTGGAGGATCTGCATCAACATATTTCGCCCTTTATACTTCGTCGTATGAAAAAGGATGTACTTACTGAGCTTCCTGACAAATACGAGTCTAAGATGCTTACGGAGCTTTCCGAGGAGCAGAAGAAGGTTTATTTATCCTATCTTGAAAATATCCGAGGTGAAATCCATTCGGATTTATCCGAAAGAGGTTTAGAAAGAAGCAGGATAAAAATCCTTGCGGCTCTAACCAGGCTAAGGCAGATATGCTGTCATCCGTCCACATTTTTGGAGAATTATCAGGGAGGAAGCGGCAAGCTGGATCTGCTTATGGAGCTTATTCCCGAGGCAATTGCCAATGACCACAGAATATTGGTTTTCTCGCAATTCACTTCAATGCTAAAGATTATTGAAGATGAGCTCAAGGATATGAATATATCATATTTTTATCTGGAGGGCAGCACTCCTACGGAGGAGCGTAATGATATAGTAAAGCGCTTTAACAATGGTGAAGGAAAGGTGTTTTTGATTTCCCTTAAGGCAGGAGGTACAGGGCTGAATCTGGTCGGTGCCGATACCGTTATCCATTATGATCCCTGGTGGAATCCCGCAGTGGAAGAGCAGGCAACGGATCGCGTATACAGGATTGGTCAACAAAATAAAGTTCATGTACTAAAGCTGATTACTAAGGGAACGATAGAAGAGAAGATATTTAAGCTTCAGCGAAAGAAAAAAGAGCTTTCCGATTCAGTCATAAGCTCCAGGGAAGTGTTTATAAATGCATTATCAAGGGAGGAGCTCGAGGAATTATTCACTCCTATGTGATAGCATTTATATGTGAAAATAATAAAGCTGATTAGGCAGTGATTAGTCTAATCAGCTTGTTTATTGCATATGATAGTTCGCCCTATTTAACAAAGCTCCTCTGTTGCGCACTCACGCGTCCTGTATTATATCAGTAAAGCTTAATGCGTTCGGCGCGAGAGTCTCGTAAGCTAAACTCTTTCTTGTTATATTTTATCGGTTACTTTACGAAGCACCGAGCCGAAGAAAACGGCTAAGAGTATTTTAAGTAAGTCAAATGCTATAAACGGGACTACGCATACAGAAATGGAATAAGCAATTGTGGCTCCGGATGTATAACTAAACCATAGTGTGCCCATTAGATAGCATATTAAAATAGAAATAATCATGCCGAAAGTCTGTATAACAATCCGATATATATTTTTATTAAATACGGTCGATTTTATCCGTAAAGATAATTGATAGGATATGGATGTAATAAGAGCCATTATCGGGTATGCCACAATAAAGCCTCCCGTCATGCCTGTCAGTACATGTAAGCCTCCTTTGAGTCCGGCAAATACGGGTAATCCAAATGCTCCTAAAAGAATATATGTAAGTGTGGATAAAAATGCGTACTTAGGTTCCAGAAGAAAACCGGTTAAAAATATTGCCAGAAATGATAGGCTAAATGGAATTGGTTGTATTGGTATAATAATCTGTGACATGACTGAGATTATTGATGTAAACATACCTGTCATGATTAATTTCTTTGTTGTAATCTGTCTTGCAGTTGACATAATAATATTCTGTCTCCTATCTGTTGATTTTGTTTAATTTTAACCGGCATTAATTGTTCTTACGCTAACTTCACCGGATGATAATGCCTCCCTTGTACCATCAGAGTATTCTACAATCAGCCTGGCTCTGTCGTCAATATCCAAAGCTTTAGCCGGTAAAACATCATTTCCCTTTAGGACAAGTATTTCTTTATCAATGAGAAACGATCTGTTCTTATATTCCAGAAGATAGCTTCTGTTGGTCAAATCGTCCATCGAAGCCGAAAGATTATTAAGTACCTCGGCCGCCAATATAGATTTAACAGGTTTATTTTCGGGGATATTAGAGAAGATGGCCCCTGCGGTATCTCTAATATCATCAGGAAAATCCTTTGTTGTTACATTTATTCCGATTCCGACTACGGCATATTCCAGTCCACCGTTTTCTACATTAAGAGAAGCCTCGGTTAGAATACCGCACACCTTCCTGTCATTCATATATAGATCATTTACCCACTTAATCTTTACATCCTCATTCGCAAGCTTTTCTATAGCCTTAGCGACAGCAACAGCTGCAGATGTGGTGATTAATAACGAATCATTAAGATCCACCTTCGGCCTTAGAATAAATGAAAGATACAGTCCGGTGGAACCCGGAGAGTAGAAGCTTCTACCCATACGGCCACGCCCCTCGGTCTGCTCACAGGCTATGATTACGGTACCCTCAGAGGCGCCTGAAACAGCCATTTCCTTAGCCAGAGTATTGGTGGAGGTGACGGTTTTTCTTACGTCCAGTTTAAAGCTTCTCGCCTTACCAAGCAGATACGGAGCAATACTTTCTGCTGACAGGATATCATTAGAATATTCCAGACAGTATCCGAGATTACGAACAGCATTTATTTTATAACCATCATCCTGAAGTTGCTTTATAATCTTCCATATAGCAGTTCTGGAAACGGATAGTCTTTCTGCCATCAAAGCCCCATTAACATTTCTGCCTCTGTTTTTTTCAAGAATTCTCAAAACTCTTTGTTTTAAATCCATGAAAGACCTTCCTTTTTTATTTTAGTATAACAGAATCAATCCAGATGTCAACCGATTGAACTCAATTAGTTAACATTGGTACCAGGTACGGTACCAGGTACCGTACCTGGTACCAAAAAAGACCCATGTCATATGACACAGGTCCGGGATATTTTAAATTTTATTCAAATGTATTAGTATAGTATTCTTCTATTAATCGATCGAGATAGTCGGTATTTTGTTCACCAAATTCACTGATGAGCATTTCTCTGATTTTTTCAGTCTTTTTAATATAGTCAAGTTCATCAGATAATTCTGAATTAGATATGGAGGCTAAGAATTCTTCGGTAACCGTTGTTTGAAGCCAATCATTTATTTTATCTGTTAATTGATTTTCCTCGTCGATTTCCAGCTTTAACTGTTTGGCTTTCTTACCGGTGGATATTCCTACAATTATGAAGAATATAAAGAGAGCTCCCATGACGAAGTTGGGGAATAAACCGTTTAGGAAGGTAATAACCTCTATAACATTCAAAGCGACGAATATTAATCCGGCTATTCCAAGAAAAATAAATGTAAATTGAGTTCCATTATAATCCTTATATTTCTCCGATTTCATAACATAGCTACCGGAGTTGCCGGAGCTTCTGAGTAAGCTCTTTGATGAGGACTGTTCCTCGTCCAGGATTTCATCCATTTCTTCGTCTGTGGATGAATTGTTTTCACTGACTTCATCGGTCACAGGAGATGTGTCATCGCCATTATCCGTATCGGTACTATTTACTTCAGTGGCGGCAACTTCTTCCTCGACACTACTTATATCATCTTCATCAGATGATTTTTCTATAGGGTCATTGTCGTTACTCTTTTCTTCCTTTTCAATACGCTCTCTTTCAACGAAATAGAAGGCCTGATAATACTTTTTTGCTTCCTTTTCTTTGTCCGAGGGTACTGACAGAATATATACGTCCTTTTCTTCGTCATAATGTATTTTTGTTTCTAAGCAGGAGTATTCAAAATATTTAGCCAGCTTTTCAGCGATACTTCTTTTTTCGGCTTGGAAAAAAGGTATATATTCTTGCATAATATCAACTCCATTCTTATATATGATATGACTATTCAGCCATAAATCTATGATAGGATTTTTTACCCTTTCGAACTAGTATAGCTCCATCTTGGTCAAAATCATTGTCAGTGAGTATTAAATCAAATTTATCTACCTTTATATCATTTACAGAAACCCCGCCTTGCTGTATGGTGCGGCGAGCGTCAGAACGTGAGCTTGCAAGCTTGGCATCACACATTAAGGTTATAAGATCAATGCCTTCCTTAAAGCTTGATAATGGGTAGGTTGTTGTTGGAATATCGTCAGATTTTCCACCACCTCCGAATAATGCTCTTGAGGCCTCCTGAGCTTTAATGGCTTCTTCATCGCCATGCACTATCTTGGTTATTTCATAGGCAAGAACCTCCTTGGCATGGTTGATTTCTGCATCCTTTAATGCACCGAGTCTCCTTACTTCATCCATAGGAAGGAAGGTTAGTAGACCGAGGCATTCTTCAACCTTTACATCCTCTATATTTCTCCAGTATTGATAGAACTCATAGGGAGAGGTCTTTTCAGGATCAAGCCATAAAGCGCCTTTCATGGTTTTACCCATCTTAATTCCCTCGCTGGTGGTAAGTAGCTTGAATGTAAGGCCGTATGCCGGTTTTTGCTCCTTGCGACGGATCAAATCGACACCGCTAATAATATTTGACCATTGATCATTTCCGCCAAGCTGAAGAACACAGTCATATAATTTATTTAATTTCCAGAAATCATAGGACTGCATAAGCATGTAATTGAATTCGAAGAATGTAAGCCCTTTTTCCATCCTTTGCTTATAGGCTTCTGCCGCAAGCATTTTATTAACTGAAAAATGAATACCGACTTCACGAAGAAATTCTACATAATTTAAGTCGAGTAGCCAATCGGCATTGTTAGCCAGTATGGCATTTCCATCTGAAAAATCTATGAATTTAGATAACTGCTTCTTAAAACAGTTTGCGTTATGGTCTATGGTTTCCCTGGTCATAAGGGAGCGCATGTCAGATTTACCTGAAGGATCGCCAATCATGGTGGTGCCTCCGCCGAGAAGAGCAATTGGCCTATGGCCGGCACGCTGCATATGCATCATCGCCATAATTGTAAGAAAATGTCCGGCAGTAAGGCTGTCGGCGGTAGCATCAAATCCTATATAAAAGGTAACTGATTCCTTTCCCAATAATTCACGAACCTCATCTTCATGGGTGCATTGTTCAATAAAACCTCGTTCCTGCAGTATGTCATAAACATTAGTTGACATGGGTATTCCTCCTTAATTGTCTGTAAGTTAACTAAAGTCATTATATATGAAAACATATTATTTTTCAATGGATTTTCCAAATTGTGTACTTCGGTACCAGGTACGGTACCAGGTACACATCGAATTGGTACCAGGTACACATCGAATCGGTACCAGGTACCGTACCTGGTACCGATAAGTATGACATTTGTCATATGTAAATTATATCAGTTGTCACTTCCCATTATCAGGTATTAAGGCTATTATTATGTCAGAAGGGAGGGAAATCCTCCATTGTACGGATTTTGATAATATGATTAAACAGGAGGATTGAAAAATGCCTTATATTATTGTTGACAATCTGGTAAAAAAATATGGTGAGCTTACAGCGGTCGACCATATTAGCTTTACAGTTGAAAAGGGCGAGATATTTGGTTTACTTGGACCGAATGGAGCCGGAAAATCCACTACTTTGAATGTAATAACCACCTTAACTGATTTTGATAAGGGAGAGGTTATTATTGACGGAATGGACATACGAAGGGATAAAAGCAGCATAAAGCAACTGATAGGGATGGTTCCGCAGGACATAGCAATTTACGACCATCTGAATGCATTTGAGAATGTGAAATTCTTTGCGTCTTTATATGGTCTCAGAGGAAATAAGCTTATACAGAATTCGAAAGAAGCCTTGGAGTTTGTAGGGCTTTCCGACAAAATGAAGTTACAGCCAAAAAAGATGTCCGGGGGCATGAAAAGAAGGCTTAATATAGCCTGTGGTATTGCCCATAATCCACAACTGATTGTCATGGATGAGCCCACGGTTGGTGTGGATACACAGTCCAGAGAGCATATTCTTAATTCAATTAAGCTGCTTCGTGACAGAGGAGCCACGGTAATATATACATCACATTATATGCAGGAAGTAGAAGAAATCTGTGATCGAATAGCGATTATCGATAAGGGGAAAATGATTGCCTGCGGAACCGAGCCTGAGCTTGTATCTATGGTTACTGATGTGATGTCTGTTTATGTTGAAACGAAAATTCCCATAGGATTTGACCGGGACGCGTTTTGCAGAAAAATAAAGCTAATGCCCGGTATTAAGGGTATTAAGTTAGAGGATTCTGTTATACGGGTGGATATATCGATTGATCAGAACAGTATCGAAAGAATTATTCAGGAAGTAATAAACTATGAACTACCCATCAACAATATCAAGTCCGAGGTGCCTAACCTGGACACTCTATTCCTGACCTTAACCGGACGAGAGCTTCGATAGGAGGTACGGAATGTTCGAAATAATTCTAAAAGAAACCAAGGATTTTCTCAGAGATAGGAGTAATGTATTTTTCTTTTTAATATTTCCGGTTTTATTGGTATTTTTACTTGGAAATCTGCTTTCCAATCTTGATAAGGCAGAAGAGGCAATTGGAGAGGTAAAGATACATTATATGGTAGAAGCAGAGAATGTCGTTGATATTATGACTATTGAAGGCTTTGTCAGTGAAGTATCAGATGAGCAGAATATATTTTTTGATAAGACAACAGACTTAGAGGCTTCAAAGGATAATGTTGAAAACGGCAATATTGCATCTATTGTAGTATTTACCGGTAATCCCTTAGAAATTCAGATATATGAAGGCATTGACCGGATCAAGAACCGAACAATAAATTCTATAATAAATGGTTTTTCTCAGGTAAATAAAGCAGTAAATGTAATTATTAAGAGTAACCCAATGTCTATTATGGATTCCATGAACTCTAAAGCTTCAAACGATGTCTTTATTAAGCAAAAGGATTTAGGGATTCAAAGAACGATGCTCGATTATTATGCTATCACTATGATTTCTATGCTTTCATTTATGTGTATTATGCTGGGAACAATGTGTTTTATGGGCGAACGTCAGAATAATACCATTTATCGTCTGAAGATAGCACCGATTAATCAGGTAAAGCTGTTCTTAGCAAAAATACTCGGTTTACTGCCTCAGGTTGTATTACAAATGACAATTCTGATGACAGTTAGTGTGCTTGTATTTGGGGCGAAATATTCATCAAATATGTTCGATAATCTGTACTTGTTCTTTATGTTCTTAGTTGTTACATTTACGGTAATTTTAATTGGAGCGGTTATTGGATTATTTGTAAAAAAGAACCCCTCGGTAATAACATTTCCGATTATTTGGGTTATGATGTTTTTGTCGGGCACCTATTCAAAAGAAGTATTTATTGACGGAGTAACACAGAAAATGCCTATTTATCAAATTCAGGAGGCGGCATTCGACCTGGTTATATTCGGTAGGTATGACAGGGTTAATACAGTTATAATCATATGTTCAAGCATATCACTGATTATGTTGATCATTGGAGCTATTGGTTTTAGTAGGAGGGGAGAGCAATGAAGAATATTTGTCATTTAATCAAATCAAATCTATTACGTAATCGTATAGCAATCCTTCTGTCAGTATTTAGCGGTGTTTTATTAAGTTTATTAATTTACTTAATGGGTCAATATGTCAGTAATGCTACCTTGTCAAAGATAGAAATTGGTGTTTTGGATTATGATAACAGTATTCTTTCTAAGGATTTCAAATCATATCTATCCGAGGAGCTGGATTATAAGCTGATAGAGCATGATAGCTATGATTATCTTTCAGGATTGTTGATTGATAAAAACATATCAAGTATAATAGAAATACCATCTGGATTTTATAATACATTTGCATCGGGTAATGATGGAAATATAGTAATCACATCTACTGATGACTTTGAAAATGCAGCATTTCTTGAGGCATATATGAATAGTTATCTTGCCGGAATCAAGTTGTTGTCAATTAGTGCAGAAGGTGAACAGGAGGCCTTTGACAGGCTATTAGCTGAATATAAGGAAGTGGAAATTCCAATTAATAAGGCCATGGCATTTGATTTGGACTTAGAGCAGTTTAGACAAAAGGAAGGCTTCCGAAATACCATTGGTTTTTTTCTGCAGATTGTGTTTGCACTTGGACTTATATTTTCATTTATGATTATCGATGACAGAAAAAACGGTGTATATAATAGGATTACAGTGACACCCGTTAAACCAGTTCATTATATTGCAGGAAACAGTATATTTGGATTTATACTGTTGATGACTGAGGTTTTAATATATTGTGCTTATATTGCCATAATGGATATTGATATTGGATTTCCTGTATATAAGTTGCTCTGCCTTATGTTATTGTTATCGCTTTTTGTTACCTGCTTTGTCGTGGGAGCTTCTATACTTATCAAATCCAAAAGCGGTATGATGGTACTTATTATGGCCTATAGTACTATTGGTTCAATACTTGGGGGAGGCTATTTTCTTATTGAAATGGCGCCTGAGAAGCTTCAGAAGCTTGCAAGAATCCTGCCTCAGTTTTGGTTTATGGATGCCTTGAATAAGCTTATGGATAATGCTGATGCAAATATATCCTCAAATATTATTATCATGGCTTTATTTACTGTTTTGGCGTTTTTATTAGGAGCTGTGATGTTTTCACAAAATTATAAAAGGAGTTAGACTTATTCTATGCTGGATTTACCTGTTCTATATCTGATAGTAAAGCTGACGGCTGTTATAGCTTCCGGCATGTTGATAGGTAATGCTAAGATCGATTTAATTGATATAATCATATCGGTTCTTAGCTTTGCCTGCGTTTTTTTACTGGAAATATTGGTTGTCAGGCTATGGAAGAGGAAATCCTTGCTGTATATAAGTATCTCAGTTTCAATAATAGTCTGCTTCTATATTGGTATAGAGCTTATATTCCCACTCTTGGTTGTATTGCTGCTGCATTTATTTGAATTAATATTATCAGGAGATATGTATTATCAGATCAGCTTAACAGCCATGATACTCCTGTTCTTAGTATTTCCACCGGACATGAATATTATGTTACTGTCAGTTGTATTAATTCTTATGGTTATGTTCTCCAGGATGGCAATTATTAAGTTGGAGTACTTTTTACATAGAAATGAAATGCTTCAGGAAAAGATAACGAAGCTGGAAAATAAGATTGCCGACCTTAATGGACTGATGAAAACCCTAAAGACCACCGCTTCCTTAGAAGAGCGCAATAGAATTGCTGCCAGAATACATGATGAAATCGGTCATGGTATCTCCGGAAGCATTATTCTACTGGAGGCTGCCATGCTTCAAATGAATAATAATCATGAAAAGGCGGCAAAAAGTGTAGAAAAAGCAATAGTAAACCTTCGCGAAAGCGTGGATGAGATTCGAACGGCTCTAAGAGAAGAAAGGACGGATAAATCTCTGCTTGGAATAAACGATATAAATGCCATACTGGAAGAATTTAAGGTTAAATATAATATTTCTACCAAACTAAAGACAACGGGCGACTTAAAAAACATAAGCATAGATATCTGGGCCTGTATACATGACAATCTAAAAGAGTGCCTGACTAATATACTAAAGCATTCTAATGCCACAGAGTTTGTCCTAAGCATTCAGGTGTTTAACAAGATAATAAAGGTAGAGTATAAGGACAATGGTAAGAGTGATAAGGAGTTCGAAAAGCATTTGGGCTTAGAGGCAATCGAAGAAAGGACAGCGAATTGCAAGGGTAGGTGCTTCTTTTCAAAAGATGAGAATGGGTTTGGTGTGACGAATATATTTTATTATTAGATGGGTACCTAGATGGGTACCAGGTACCGAATTGGGGTGTACCAGGTAC
>JAAYTK010000090.1 GCA_012523775.1 Clostridiales bacterium
ATAAAATTTATAAATAAATAGGAGGATTGGGATGAAGCTTAATTACAGACGTACTTTTTTTGTGGGGTTTGCATTCTTATCAATTATTGCATTTTGGGAACTTTATGACGGTGTTATTCCAAAAATGCTTGAAGGGACATTCGGCTTGGGGGAAACAGCTATTGGGGGCATCATGGCTATTGATAATGTTCTTGCCTTATTTCTTCTTCCTCTATTGGGAGCCTTATCCGATAAGGTTAATACCCGTTTGGGCAGAAGAATCCCCTTCATATTAGGTGGTACAATTGTGGCATCTATTTTTATTATTTTACTGCCAATAGCAGAGCATCAGGGAAACTTAATACTATTTATGATAGCGCTTGGTATAGTATTGTTAGCGATGGCCACTTACAGATCTCCGGCAGTGGCACTTATGCCTGATGTTACGCCTAAACCTCTTAGGAGTAAAGCAAACGCAATTATAAATCTGATGGGAACGGTAGGTGGAGCATACTCCCTGGTTATGACATTATGGCTGTATACTGAAGACGGGAGCATAAATCTTCCGGTATTTATAAGTGTTGTGGCTGTAATGATATTGTCGGTAGTATTTCTAATGATTAGTATAAATGAGAATAAGCTGGCGGCACAGGTTAGGGAGCAGGAAAAGCTACTAAATCTCGATGAGAATCAACCCGAGGAAGAGGATGATGAAGCTGATAAGAGGATGCCTGCTGATATTAAGCGTAGCTTTATGTTTATAATGGCATCAATCTTCCTATGGTTTTTTGCCTATAATGCAGTTAAGACCGCGTTCTCAAGATATGCCGACAAGGTATGGGGATATTCAGGTGGAACATATACATTTCCTCTGATGGTTGCCATGGGAGCTGCATTGATAAGCTATATTCCTATCGGTATAATATCGAGTAAAGTAGGAAGAAAGAAGACAATATTAGGCGGAATAATCCTGATGACATTGTCTTATCTGTGTGGTTTATTGATTACCGGTCCTTCGTTTTTTATTAATATTATATTTGCCTGCACCGGTATAGGCTGGGCTGCCATAAATGTAAATTCCTATCCGATGGTTGTGGAAATGTGTAAGAGTGCAGATACCGGTAAATATACAGGTTATTACTATACCTTTTCAATGTCTGCTCAGATTATAACTCCGATAGTATCCGGTTTTCTTCTGGAGAAGGTTGGTTATCAGACCTTATTCCCCTATGCGGTAGTATTTTCTGTTGCTTCCTTATGTACGATGCTTTTCGTTAAGCACGGCGATTCCAAGCCTCCACGGACTAAAAAGAAGCAAGAAGCGGAGAGTTTAGGATAAAAATAAATAATACCCGGAAATGCTACTATGTATTACGTAAGGAGAAAGCGATATGTTATTGGAATTAAGCATATTTTGTGCGGTGCTGATTCTTCTTTATTTGCTTGCCATCATGCCTAAGCTTAAGAAAAATCCAGGGTTGGATAAATTCATGGGACGCCACTATGCTCATCGGGGTCTGCATGATAATCGGTCCAAGGCACCGGAAAATTCATTGGAGGCATTTAGACTGGCTGTGGTGAATGGATACGGTATCGAGTTGGATGTGCAAATAACTAAGGATCTGGTACCGGTGGTGTTTCATGACTATGATCTTAAACGTACCTGTGGAGTGGATAAAAAGGTTCGTGATTTGGATTATGAAGAATTATGCCAATACAAGCTGTTCGAATCGCAGGAAAAGATTCCTTCATTAAGGGAGGCTCTCGATTGTATAGGAGGCAGAGTTCCGATTATTGTCGAGCTAAAAATACCCTGGAAGCCTGATGATACCTGTGTAGCAGTATCAAAGGAGCTTGATGGCTATAATGGATTATACTGCATAGAATCCTTTAACCCATTTGGACTCGGATGGTATAAGAAGCATTATCCGAACATAGTACGGGGACAGCTGTCAACGGATTTTGTTAAGGAAAAAATTGAAGGCAGTAGGGTGCAGTATTTTATACTAAAGCATCTTTTATTTAATTTTCATACCAAACCGGATTTTATTGCATATCAACATAAATATAAGAAAGCCTTATCATTTACAATTTGTCGTAAGCTATACAGGACCATAGCGGTTGCTTGGACGGTACAGTCACAGAATGAGATGGAGGATAGTAAGGGTTACTATAATTTATATATTTTTGACAGCTTTATTCCGGAATAAATAATTATATGCATTTTTAGTATATTAATTGTCTCACTGGATATTATCTTGATATCAGGTATTAAGGAGGTAGACGATGCTAAAAATGCTGCTGGTCTGGTTTAGCGGGTGTATTTGGTGTATG
>JAAYTK010000091.1 GCA_012523775.1 Clostridiales bacterium
GAATTCATGGTTCTTTAGGTTATCTAACGCCAGTGGAATATAGAGGGTTAAACACTCTGAAATCAGCTGGATAAGAACTGTAGTTAAAGTAATTTCTTGTTCGGAGTAATTTTGTCCAAAAAAGGGTTGCCAATCCAATTTAAGTTTGTATGATAGAATGCATATGTTATAATACGTAAAGAATGGTACATAAAGAGTAGACGAAGGTAATGGACATTAAAAGCTTTATTATTGAGTATTGGAAACATGTTGCATCTCAGAACGAATTGGAATTAAAAAAATACTTTCATGAAGATGCATGCATTCGTTGGCATAATACGAATGAGGAATTTAATGTTTCAGAATTCCTGAGAGCCAATTGTGACTATCCAGAATACCTGGCCTTTTGGCTTAAAGGGTATTTTTATAATTAGATCATATTGACAACTATCGATATGATTGATATACTTTCCAACATATCGAGAATGTTCGATAACATTGATACATATAAATGTGTAGGGAGGTAATTTTATGAAGCATTCATATGCAGAGTATGTTCCTGCAATTAAGGCTATGTCTGATGAAATACGTTTAAAAATTATTTATATGCTATCTTATGGAGAAATGTGTGCATGCGATATTTTAGAAGAATTCAGCATTTCCCAGTCAACACTAAGCTATCATATGAAAATCCTAACTGAAAGCGGACTTGTAAATGGGGTTCGTGATGGAGCGTGGATGAGATATACGCTAAATACCGAAAGAACAAATGAATTAATAGAGTTCCTTACTGGTATAACATGTGAGAAAGAAGATTGTATATGTAAAAATAGTAATAAGATTAAAACAGATAATCCATGTTTTAAAGGATGTGACTAAGATGAGTGAAGATAAATCTTGTTGTTCTACAAACGATATTAGTTGCACAGATAGTAGCTGTTGCTTAGTTGATAATTGCTGTACAGATGATAGTTGTTACTCAGATAATAGTTGTTGCGTTCCTGTAGTTTCAACAAATCTTTGTCTTAAGGATATACTCGGATCGTGGAAGGTGCGCCTTGGTATTGGCAGGATGAATTATAAGATTAATCCAGGACTTTATGCTATAGGTAAGCCTGATCATTCTTCTCCTGTATTGGTAAGCGCAAACTACAAGCTGACATTTGATTCCTTAAGGAAAGAGTTATCAGGTCTGGATTGTTGGATTCTGATACTTGATACAAAGGGTGTCAATGTTTGGTGTGCTGCTGGGAAAGGTACATTCGGAACAGACGAAATAGTAAATCGTATATCAAAAACAGGGCTATCGGAGATAGTATCTCACAGAAAATTAATCCTGCCACAGTTAGGTGCACCTGGTGTTAGTGCTCATGAGGTGACGAAGCAAACCGGATTTTCTGTGGTTTACGGACCTGTGAGAGCTAATGATATAAAGACATTTATCGAATCAGGCTTTAAAGCCACTAAAGAAATGCGCACCGTGAAATTTACGATTTTGGACAGATTGGTTCTCACACCAGTGGAACTGGTGTCTGCCGCAAAGTCTTCATTAATGATTTTTGGTATAATATTTCTACTTAACCTATTCGTTGCAAGACCTTTTGGACTTAAGGATTTTATTGCCTATACAGGAGCAGTGGTAACGGGAACTGTCATTACTCCTATGCTTCTTCCGTTGATTCCTGGAAGAGCATTTGCATGGAAAGGCTGGTTATTGGGGCTGTTATGGACATTAGGCTTTATTTGGTGTAGTGGCTGGTTTACTTCCGGGTCATTATTGCTTGCTATAGGCTATTTGTTTGTATTGCCAGCAGTGTCGGCTTATTTGGCTATGAATTTCACAGGTTCATCAACCTATACATCCTTTTCTGGTGTTATCAAAGAAATGAAAATAGCTGTACCATTAATGGTCATTTCCACCGTTGTAGGAGTTGTATTACTATTAGTAAATAGTTTCTTGGTATAAAGGAGGATACAATGAAACATAGATATTTGAGAAATGTAGCAACTCTTGTTCTGTCTGATGAAAGATGTATAGGCTGTGGAAGATGCGCTGAGGTTTGTCCTCATGGTGTTTTCAGTATGATTGAAAAGAAAGCGCGGATTGAAGTTAAAGACAGATGCATGGAGTGTGGAGCTTGTGCTAAAAACTGTCCTGCAAATGCTATCACTGTTGATTCCGGAGTGGGATGTGCATCAGCCGTGATTATGGGGTGGCTTACAGGAAGCGAGCCAAGTTGTGATTGTTCAAGCGGCGATGGATGCTGTTGAAATGGAGTGAAGCTAAATAGGAATAAAAAATAATGGTATTGGTTTTTTGAAAAGCACCTAACCCTATGAGTAATCATATGTATGATTGTTGGTGTACTTTTTGGAGTTGATACTGGTAAAGATAGCGAATAATACAAGAAACTGGTTCTCAGAAAGAGCACGAAAGTAGGTATGGCAAATGAAAAATAAACCAAAGGTTGCATTTATATGTGTTCATAATTCTTGTCGAAGTCAAATAGCCGAGGCACTTGGTAAGCACTTTGCAGGAGATATATTTGAAAGCTACTCTGCTGGCACAGAAACAAAACCTCAAATTAATCAAGATGCAGTACGCTTAATGAAAGAACTTTACGGTATTGATATGGAGGCAACTCAATATTCTAAGTTGATTGATGAGATTCCATCAGTAGATATCGTAATAACAATGGGATGTAATGTTAAATGTCCTTATCTTTCATGTAGACACAGGGAAGATTGGGGGCTGGATGATCCTACAGGTAAGAGTGATGAGGAATTTAAAAAAGTCATTAATGTAATAGAAACTAAAATAACAGAACTTAGAGATAGACTTCAATCATAATATAATTATAGCCGATGAATCAGTTCTATCCTTTGAAATCCCATGTTTGAAAAATCTGTTTTATGATCAATAACAATCCAAGTGTCATTGGAAGAATTTATAATGCTTAACAAATAATTGAAAGATTCTTTATCAAAGTTGGATGTTGCTTCATCCAGGATATAAAAATGCATACGGAGGAAAACAATATGATTCTAATTATTGCAGTAGCTCCATGCAAGGTTTGAGGATACTGCATGGAGCGATGAGTCGTTCATAGACTGACATCCTCAGGCTTTGCAAATTTGATATGAAAAATCGGCACTGCAATCATTTTCAGGATCACTTATCACTATTCTTCACCCTATGCTCGCTACTTCACTTTATACTATAGGTGGTATAGACACTGTTATAGCAGTGGATTTAAGCACATTTTTTATTGCGTTAATTTCGTTACTGAAATTCGTGCATATTCCAACTGTGAATGTATTCGAAACAGGTGAAAATGAAACGCTGTTAGCGGCTGCAAAGGCGGGTCTTAAATGTCTGAACCAAAATAGAATGGTGTTAGTTCTGATTTTGTTTTTAGCTGGAGTTAATCTGACCGCATCTGCATTTGGTGCAGTGCTTCCGGCGTATATCCTGCCGAGAGAGAACGGCGGAGAATCGGTTCTGGGAATCGTCTCCTCATTTGCGGGCATAGCTATGCTTGTCGGCAGTTTAATAGCATCTGGCCTACCGCCACCGAAAGACCGGATACGTCTCATCGTAATAACGATGCTCTTCTCGCTGACGACAGATAACTTCCTGATGTCCTTGACAAGAACACCGATCACATGGTGTATTGCCCAAATATTCGGATATTTACCAGTACCACTGATGAGTACCAGCTTGAATGTAATCGTGAGATCTACGATACCCACAAAGATGCAAGGCAGGGTCTACTCCTGCCGAAACACGCTGCAGTTTTTCACGATACCCATAGGATATTTTCTAGGCGGATGGATGGTCGATGAAATCTGTGAACCCTTTATGGAAAGAATTTCAACGGAAAGCATTCTGGTTAAGATGTTTGGCGTTGGAAAGGGCTCTGGGGCAGGAATGATAATTTTCTTTAACGGACAAATAATCAAGGCTCCCCATCACCAACAGATGCGTCGGTGGTGAGGAGCCTTTGTATATGAGGTTGGGAAATACTAATCCATATGAATTCCTGTTTTTTGTGGTAAGATTATTAGTATTTTTTGTCGACAAGTGTTATAATTAATTCATAAGTTTTGTAATAAATGTAATTTAATATATCAAGCAAATGAAGGAGGTTAGAAAATGGCAAAATTCGTCTGTACCGTTTGCGGATTTGTCTACGACGAGGCAAGCGGCATTCCGGAAGCGGGTATTGCACCGGGCACAAAGTGGGAAGATTTACCGGAAGACTGGGTTTGTCCACTCTGTGGTGCGGAGAAATCAGAATTTGAGAAACAGGGTGGCTCTGTTACAGCTAACGAGGAAAAACCAAAACCTATAATGGACACACCTTCAGATATGCAGGAGCTGTCTCCACTGGAGCTTAGTGTGCTTTGTACTAATCTTGCCCGTGGTTGCGAAAAGCAGTATAAGCCTGAAGAAACAACTCTGTTTAAACTGCTGGCCGATTATTTTAAATCAGCTTCGGCACCCGCCGAGAATCCGAATTTCGATAAACTACTCGAACTTATTGATAAAGATCTGAAGCAGGGTATTCCAAATGCTAATGCTATAGCATCCGATGTTAAAGATCGTGGCGCACTGCGTGCTTTGGTATGGAGTGAGAAGGTTACTCGTATCTTAAAATCACTCTTGACACGATATAAAAAAGATGGAGATGCTATGCTGGAAAACACTGGAGTCTATGTTTGTACCATCTGCGGATTTATTTACATAGGTGATAAGTTGCCTGAGGTTTGCCCTGTTTGCAAGGTTCCTAATTGGAAATTCGAAAAGGTTGAAGGGAGGGGATTATAGTGGCTAAGAAATATGCAGTTAGAAATATACGCCTTTGTACCAAAGACTGTTTATGCCTTTATGTCTGTCCTACTGGAGCTACAGACACAGAAAACAGTATTATAGATGTTGAAAAATGTATTGGTTGCGGCGATTGTGCAGATGCCTGCCCATCCAGAGCAATTTCTATGGTTCCTTTTGATTATCCACCGCAACAGCAAAAAACCGATGAAGTTATTGGTGCATTAAGAGCACTTTTACGCAGTAAGTCACAGCAAGAGAGTATTGCCGCCGGATTGCCCGGAAAGCTGGCTGCAGCTATTGAAAAATCCAATCATATCATGGCTGAAGACATCATTCGTGAAGCAGGTTACATGCTTCCACAAAGTGATAATGTACAGGTTTTTCTGCGTTCTCTGCTTGATAACAACCAAACAGAAGGATTCCCCCGGGAGGCTGTGGAAAGGCTAATAGAATTACTTAGTAAGAATATGGAGGATGATAAAATGAGTGAAAATAATACGCTAAAGAATCTGATGACAGCATTTACGGGAGAAGCTGAGGCAAACAGGAAGTATACCGCATATGCCAAGAAAGCTGAAAAAGAAGGAAAGCTCAATGTGGCGAAACTTTTTAGAGCTGCAGCAGATGCTGAGACGCTGCATGCCCTAAAGCATTTTGAGGTTGCAGGTAAAATCGGTTCCACAGCAGATAATTTAATGGATGGGATTAAAGGTGAAACCTATGAATATAAAGAAATGTATCCTCCTTTCGTAAAACAAGCAGAAGCCGAAGGTAATAAGGCTGCAGTTATGTCATTTACATTTGCAATGAAAGCAGAAGAGGTTCATTCTAAGCTTTATAAAGATGCATTGGAGAACCTTGATAATACAGAGGAAGTCTTTTATTACCTATGTCCTGTCTGTGGAAACATTGAAAAATTCCGACCGGATAAATGCAGTATATGTAATGTAGCCGGTGATAAATTTATTGAGTATTAATTCTATAAAGATACCGGTCCATATGAATTAAGGGACAAGGGACATTTCATGCGAGAGGTCTCTGTGTCCTTTTTTCATTCCCAAACTAATCCCGTCAGCCCATTTGTATGAGTCTTAAGCATGTTAAATGCTTATATAGTACTTTTCTACAAATAGGCTTTTTTGTTGTCTCATTTTGTTCATATAAGCTATTCCATAAAAGTATGCAAAGAAGTTTATGAATAATAGCTTGATTTATGTAGAAATTGTTCTGTTTTACGATTACGGTTTAGCTTGACTAACTGTAAGAGTACCGATAAAATACTTTTGCAATGGTAAAAAATGTAAACATATGATAAGTATTTAGATTATAATAAGACAGAAAAATGTAAAAAAGGGGGAAGAAAGATGGTGGCTCCATCCAAATTTCACACCTCGATTAAAGTAATGCAAAAGCGAATTATAGCTTGCATACTTACAGTACTAATGATCTTTAGCATGATACCTGAGAGAGCATTCGCAGACGAAACCAGTTCGAGTAACATTCTTTTTACATCCGATATTCATGGAGAGACAGAAAACCTGAATACATGGCTTGATAATGCAAAAAAAGACGGAATAGGCGCAATTGATTATATGTGTTTTGGCGGTGATTATACTGCATATTTTGGAGGGTATAATGATTCGATCTTTGCTTCATGTAACGATATTTTACAAACACACTTTAATGGAGTCAGAGGAATTTTTTCAGTAGGTAATCACGAATATGATGGAGGAGGATTTACCAACGAATCCTTACAGACAAAAGCAGGATGTACCAGAACTGGTGTACAGGCGATACATGATAATTATATTATCTACAATTTTGGAGCGGCCTCATCGGTACAAATTATACCGGATTCGGATATTCTAGAACTGGAAACTTTTCTGGATAATCTGGATGAACAACAAAAAAAGATTCCGATTTTTATTGTTTCACACTATCCGCTTCACCATTATAAAAGTAGAACCACACAAAATGCCAAGAAAGTGATTGACTTACTAAATCAGTATCCAAATACTGTTTTTATGTGGGGACACAATCATTCTCAAACTGATCCAAAATACGGCGATATTGATTTGGCTGGTGATAGTATTCAATATGCTAGCGGCAGCTTCGCAGAGATAAACTTCTCTTATGTCAATTTAGGCTCAATGAGAGACGGTGCTATGTTTGACAAATTTGGCTTAGTCGTTAGTGTCACCAGGGAAGCTGACAAAATTGTAGTGGATTATCAGTATCGGAATTTGATATGTATACATGGTGATAAAAAAACTGTTGATTATTCGCTAGTAACTACGATTAATAAGACGCAGTATCAGTTAGTGACAGATTTATCAGAAGGATTAGAAATTGGGGCAGAATATGTAATTGTAGTAGATGGATATGCTGTAACCTCGAATGAGAGCAACAGTACATTGGCTGGTAGCGAGGTTGATTTGAATGAGGATGGTTCTCTAATAACATCCAATGTAACAGATGATATGGTGTTTACTTGTGCGGCAGGTTCTTCCGACAACAGCTTTAGTTTTCTAAATGAGGGTAAATATCTTTATAGAATAAGTAGCAGTAGGGCTCCATACAATTTGTCAATGAATTTTGAACATAAAGCTGCTAATGCAAATTGGTATTTATCGGCGGAGAATGAGTTGTATGCGAAATCCAGTCAAGGGAGTGACCTTTATTATCTGTATCTAGATAATAGCGTCTTTAGGGTATCTAAAGAAAAAACCACACCGGTAAGTACTGTCAGTTTTTATAAGCTGGTCAAAATCGAAAAAACCGTAACCGGACTCGAAATTATAGCTTCGCCTACGAAGCTGGACTATATTGAAGGTGAAGATTTTGATGCAACAGGAATGGTGGTTAAAGTAAACTATGGCGATGGTTCGTCGGAAGTAGTAACAGACTATACTTGTAGTCCAAATTCTGACTTATCGGTAGATAATTCGACCATCACCATAAGCTATGGCGGTCATGTCGCTTTTGTTACGGTTCAAGTAAAACCTGCTCCCATTAAGTATCAGAGGGTAGATGGCTTAGAGGTAGGAGCAGATTATGTAATCGTAGTTGATGGATACGCCATAACCTCAAACAAAAGCAGCAGTACTCTGGCAGGAAAGAAAGTTTACCCGACTGAGGATGGATTTTTAAAATATATCGATGTGACGGATGATATGGTCTTTACTTGTGAAGCAGGCTCTACCGAAAACAGCTACAATTTCAAAAATGAAAGCGGTTATTTGTACAGAGTTAGCGGTGGTACATCCAATATTGGTGTTAAAAACCCTAAAGAAAATGATGTTTATGTTGATTGGCTACTTTCAGGTATGAAAGTCCTGTATACAAATTCTTCACAACCGAATTATCATTTTTATCTGTATTTTGACGGTAATTCTAAGTTATTTAAGGTATCTAGTTCAGAAACAACCAATAAATCAGCTAATGCAGCCAGTTTTTATAAGCTGATAGAAAACGAACCAATCGTAACCGGAATTTATATTAAAGAACTGCCTACGAAGACCAGCTATATTGAAGGTGAGACTTTTGATCCGACCGGAATGGTGGTAGAGAAGATCTATTGTAATGGAGTGACAGAAGAGATAACAGATTATACTTATTCCCCTGCTGAACCATTGTCAGTATCAGATACGTTTATCACTATTAGTTATGGAGAGTTTGATATTATATTATTCATTACAGTAGAGATAGAAGATACCGAACCAACCGTAACCGGAATTAATATTAAGGAGCCACCAACCAAGACCAACTATATTGAAGGTGAGTATTTTGATCCGGCAGGAATGGTGGTAGAGAAGGTCAATAGTGATGAAACAAGGGAAGTAATCAATGATTATGACTATTCTCCGAGGGGACCTTTATTTGTGACATGTTCGGCTATTACTGTAAGCTATGAAGAGTATACTGCCAAAGTAAAGATATCGGTAGTAAAAGAAGATGCTCAACCAACCGTAACCGGAATTATAATTA
>JAAYTK010000092.1 GCA_012523775.1 Clostridiales bacterium
ATAAATTTTGTGGCTGCCATAAGCCTGTACTTATAGAATATATTACCAAATGCAACTGGACTAATAAATACAATAAATCTATAATTATTAATAGTATGGACCGAATCATTTATCCTATTATAGGAGGAGGTATTTTATGAAGAAGCTGTTTGTCTTGTTTATTATCAGCCTGTTATTGATTGGCTGCAAAAAAGAAGATGCTAAGCCTACAGACACCCGGGAACCAACTAAAGCAACTGAGGCCCCGACAAAGGCCCCGGAAGCTACCCCTACTCCGGTTCCTGAGGAATATACACCTGCCGACCCGTTTGATGAGGAAGGAAGAGTTATTGCCGTATATGGCACACCTCTTATCGACGGCATTATTGATCCTATATGGGATAAAGCAGGTATAATAATTCCCGAAAGGATTTCCTCACCAAATATAAAGGCCACGGGAGAGTTTAAGGTTTTGTGGGATGATAACGCATTATATACTCTCTTTATTGTTACCGATCCGGATCTTAATAAGGATAATAGCAATTCTTATGAACAGGACTCCGTGGAGGTGTTTTTAGACGAGGATAATGACAAGGCCTCCTCATATCAGAGTGATGATGTTCACTACAGAGTAAATTATGATAATTATGCGACTACCGATGCCGGAGATTCCAATAGATTCTTTACAGCCACGAGTCCACTGACCGATGATAACGGCAACAAAAACGGATATATTGTAGAATCCAGCCTTACATGGAGTAAGACTCCGGCCAACAATCAAATAATGGGGTTTGATCTTCAGATAAATGAAGCCGATTCCTCTGGTAGGAGACTTGGTACCGTCAATATATTTGATCAGACGGGTACGGCATGGTCAAATCCGTCCAGCATAGGTGAAATTATATTAATAGGAAGAGAGGACGACGCACAACCTTTGGTAAATCATTATAAATTAACAAGCTATATAAAATATGTAGAAGAAATAAATCCTAAGGGATATATCAACTACGATATACTCATCGAGCCTACGAATGCCGCTAAGGAGCTTTTGAATAAACCATCCTTTACTCAAGAAGAAATAAACACTGCCTTAGATACACTCAGAGCAGCCGTTGATAAGCTGGATGACGGCAGCGGCTTTATTAATGTGAATCAGCTTGAGGCAAATCCCGATCTCCCCGATCCCTTTACCTTCTTTAACGGTGATAAGGTTAATACAAAGGAGGATTGGGCAAAGCGGGCTAAGGAGATATCCGAGCTGTACCAATATTATATGTACGGTGCCCTTCCCGATACATCCGATGAAAGAGTTACTTATAATATTGAAGGGACTGATTTAAATATAACAGTAGAAAAGGGTGATAAAAAGGTGACCTTCCCTGTATCATTCTCCTTGCCCGATAAGAATAAGGTATCCATGCCTGATGGTGGATATCCTGTTCTGATTGCATATCTATGGCTTACACAGACACAGTATGCAAATGATAATGGATATGCGGTTATTACTCTGAATACCGAATTTATTGCCTCTGATAACACTTCCCGCAAGGGAGTATTCTACGAGCTTTATCCTTACGGAGATATATGGCAGGAACAGACGGGCGTTTTGCTTGCCTGGTCCTGGGGAATCAGTAAAATCCTCGACGCTCTGGAGAACGGTGCAGGTTTGGAATTAGGAATAAATCCGGAATATAATATAATTACCGGTGTTTCCAGATGGGGTAAGGCTACAGCGGTATCGGGTGCCTTTGATAAGCGTATAAAGGTTACGGCTCCGTCCTGTTCAGGTGCCGGCGGTATGGCCGCCTTCAGATATCCCACGTCAGGTAATGTCTATGACTATTCATCCATAGGAGTTACCTCTCCATATACCATGACAGCCAATGAGCCCTTAAGCAGCCTGCAGTCCTCGGGAGAACAGCAATGGTTCAACGATAAATTCCTTGAATTCAATGATGTTAATAATCTGCCCTTTGACCAGCATTTATTGGCCGCTCTGTGTGCTGAGGAGGGACGTTACTTATTCATAACAGGTTCCTATCTATATGAGGATTGGACCAACCCCCCTGCCATGTGGCTGACCTACCTTGCCGCAAAGGATGTCTTTGATTTTCTGGGTATTGAAGACAATATAGCAATCCATATCCATAAGGAAGGACATATGGTTACGGATGAGGATATGGTATATCTGCTTGATTATTGTGATTATCATTTTTATGGTAAGGAAATCGACAGTAATCTTTCGGATTTATCGACCTCTCTATATATGGAATCGGCAAATTATGATTCGATTTATGACCGATACCTTAATTGATATTTAACTTTTTCTTATAATTCTAACCGTTTTTTAACTTGACGTTATCTGCCGTTCATAATAAACTTGATAGTGTAATACTAATAATTAATAACTGCCTGAAATACAGGCTATACATAAGGAGGGGTTATAAATGGGAATTTTAACAAGATTTAAAGACATTATGTCGAGTAACATCAATGCGCTTCTGGATAAGGCCGAGAATCCGGAAAAAATGATTGACCAATGCTTACGTAACCTTAATTCCGACCTTGGTAAGGTTAAATCCGAGACCGCGGCCATCATGGCAGAAGAGCAAAGGGCAAAAAGAGTTCTGGATGAATGCAACGAGCAAATTGAGGAAATGCAGAAGTATGCCATAAAGGCTTTAGAAGCCAATAATGAGGCTGATGCCCGTAAATTTCTTGAAAAGAAGGCATCACTTGCTTCTAAGCAGCCCGGTCTTCAGGAAGCATATGATCTTGCCAAGACAAATGCGACTCACATGAGAGAGATGCATGATAAGCTGGTTGCCGATATTAACGAGCTCGAGTCAAGGAAGGATATGATTAAGGGTAAGCTTGCAGTTGCCAAGACTCAGGAACGTATTAATAAAATGGGCTCATCTGTCGTAAGTGCCAACAATTCAATATCAAGCTTCGAGAAATACGAGGAAATGGCTGATAAGGCTCTTGATAAGGCCAATGCCATGGCTGAGCTTAACCGTTCATCGAAGGATCAAACAATTGAGGATCTAACCAAAAAATATACCACCGATATGTCTGTTGACGATGAACTGGAAGCATTGAAGGCAAGTCTTTCGTCAGAGAAAAACCAGGGCAATTAACTTAAAAAAGATAACTTAGTACGGCATTTGTAGCCTGTTATATACAATGCGTTGTACTGGATAAATGTCCGCCGATAAGACTGATATCTTTCATTTGCGGACATTTTTATCTTGTAAATCCTAATAAGGGGGCAGAAATGTGGTAAAACATTATAAATGTTCAAACTGCGGGGCTGACATGGAATTTGATACAGCCTCAGGTATGCTTAAATGCAGTAGCTGCGGTCGTATGGACAGTATCGAGCAGATGGCAGGTCAGGATGAACTTCCCGGTGGTGCACAGGTGTCCTATAACATGGACGAAGATGACAAGAAAGCAGCCGAATCTGCATACGAGTATGATTATGAGAATTCCTCTGATGATGATGAACCCTCCCGTCACATAACCTTCAGGGAAGGCGAGGCCAAGGAATATAATTGCAAAAACTGTGGTGCTGTATTAATCACGGATATACAGACTACTGCCACTAAATGTAACTATTGCGGGGCAGGTATAGTCATCAGTGAGCGTTTGTCCGGAATTCTTGCACCGGAATGCGTGATTCCGTTTACCATAAGCAAGGAACAGGCACAGGAAGCATTTAAAAAATGGTGCCGTAAAGGACTTCTTACTCCAAATGACTTTAGAGTCGCAGACAGAATCAAGGATATTACAGGCCTGTATGTGCCATTCTGGTTATATGACCTAAACGGTAAGGGTGAGGTAGAGGCTACCTGTACCAAGGTTCGTACCTATTCATCCGGAGATTGGATCTATAAAGAAACGAAATACTATCATGTATATCGTAAGGTGGATTTAAATTACCTTAGGGTCCCCTGTGATGCATCCAAAAAAATGGATGATACCATGATGGATAGGCTGGAGCCCTATAATTATAATAATCTTAAAGATTTTCAAATGCCGTATCTGGCAGGTTATATAGCCGAAAAATATGACTATGACGATGATGATTTATTGCCAAGAGTAAAAAACCGCGTCCATTCATATGTGGATTCCTATATAAGATCTACGATAAGCGGTTATTCAAGCGTACATTATAACAGGAAAGATATAAGGATAATAAAGAAGCGTTCCGATTATGCCCTATTTCCTGTATGGATGGTATGCTATGATTTCAGACAGGCAGAGCACACCTTTGCCATGAACGGCCAAACAGGCAAAATAGTTGGTAAGCCTCCTATAAGCGCCGCTAAGGTCGCTGCCTGGTTCTTTGGTATATCAGGCGGAACCTTTCTTCTGTTCCGTATTATTACTTCGATTCTGGGAGGTGGATTCTTATGGTTCTAAAAGAAGGCATCTTTCGGAATAAGCTAAAGCATATAGGCAGATTAATCCTTTGCTTATCCTTAATACTAAGCTCCACTCTTCACATCCTGCCAGGTAATAAGGCTGACCATATGGCTGTATATGCTTCCTCAGATAAGGCAGAAGCCGCTGTTACTACATACAGAGACGAAAGGCGGGTTTACGATGAAGCAGGGTTACTCACCGATTATGAGATCGAGGAACTTGAAGCCTTAAGTCATGATTATGGGGAGAAAGTAGGAATTGAAATCTTTATACTGACTCATAATGACAGGAAAGCCACTTATGCGGAAAGATATATAGAGGATTTTGAGGATCAACTCCCTGTAGGGGACAGAGTATACTTCCTATATGATGTATACAATGGTGAATTGTTTATGGAGGGATATGGTCTTGCCGAAATCTATATTCATTCCAAAAGGATAGACAAAATCTTTGATAATGTGGAAGATAATATAAGAAACAAAAATTACTATGATGCCTTTGAGACCTATATCATCATGGCGGCTGACTATATGGAGGATGACTCCGAGCTTAACTATGACCATGAGTACATCTATGACAGTCCGCCGGAGGGCTTCGATCCGTTTAATGAGTATAGCTATGATGATTACGATTATGACAGGCATTATAGAAGAGAGGATTTTAAGAACAGCATATTTTCAAATTTCTGGTTCCAATTAATTGTTGCTTTTGCCATCGGAGGGATTGTAGTCGGAACTATGGCATATCGGTCCGGCGGAAGAATGACAGTGGGTGCCAGAGATTATCTGGACAAAAGTCGTAATGGCCTTATAGGAAGACGAGATCAATACATCCGGTCTACAGTAACAAGGTGGAGAAAACCACATCAAAGCTCATCCTCAGGAAGCAGAGGCGGATTTAATGCCGCAGGCTTTAGGGGTGGAACATCTCGAGGAGGGCGTTCTCACAGCTCAGGAGGAAGAAAGCTTTAGTGTAAATATATAAATAAGAACGGGAGGTTCACATTATGGGATTATTTTCAAGACAATTTGCAAATGTCGTAGAATGGAAAGAATTTCGAGACGATATGATATTCTACAAATGGAGCAATGAAGAAATCAAAAAAGGCAGCCGCCTGATTATCCGTCCCGGACAGGATGCAATATTCATGTTTAACGGGAAAATAGAGGGTATATTTAAAGATGAGGGAGATTATGATATCGAGTCACAGATTATACCCTTCCTATCTACCTTAAAGGGCTTTAAATTCGGCTTCAACAGCGGAATGAGGGCAGAGGTACTGTTCGTAAATACTAAGGAATTCATGACCAAATGGGGAACACAAAATGCAATCAACATTCCCACTCCGTCACTTCCGGGAGGTATGCCGATTCGTGCCAACGGAACGGTAACCTTTAAGGTTTCTGATTATGTCAAACTAATCGATAAGATAGCCGGAGTAAGACAAAGCTATCTGGTTGAGGATGTAAGACTTCGTATCCGTGCAGTACTTGATCAGCTGCTTATGAAATGGATATCAAAGGAAGGCAAGGATATGTTCAACCTTCAGGCTAATTCCTTTGATATTGCAGAAGGAATAAAGACAGATCTTGGAATGAATCTCTTCGACAGCGGATTATCAGTAACGGGATTTAATATTATGAGTTTTAACTATCCCGAGGAAATCCAGAAGATGATTAATAAAAATGCATCCCACAGCATGGTTGGTGATCTGGGCCGCTATCAGCAGGTCGAAATGACTGACGGAATCGCCTCCGGTAAGGTTAAGGGCGGTGGCACCGCCGCCGATATGGCAGGTATGATGATGGGAATGAATGTGGCAAATCAGATGATGCAGAATATGAACCAGGCCAGTGCTGCCAATCAGCAGGAAGGCAAAAAGCCTAACTTCTGTCCTAATTGCGGACAAAAAACCGGAGAGACTAATTTCTGTCCTAACTGTGGCCAGAAACTGGTCTAAGGCAAATAATTTAATAATATCATAAAGCACCGATATTTCATATTATAATATCGGTGCTCTTTTATAAGAATAATAAAATTATTTTTAATTTTAATTCTATAATTAATTAATCTTAAATACCTCATCATTCATGAGTCTATCAAGCCTTCCTAATGCATCTTCTTTACTGCTGCCCTTAACACCAAAATAGAACTTTATCTTTGGCTCTGTACCTGATGGTCGTATGGCACACCATGCATCATCATTCATTTCATAGTAGAGGACATCGGACTTAGGAAGTCCTGTAGGTATAACCTCTCCGGTACGGGTATCGGTTATTGTATCAGCCATGTAATCCCTGACCTTAAGGATTTGATACTCTCCGGCTGATTTGGGAGGATTGCTGCGATACTCTTCCATGATAGACTTTATTTTCTCCATGCCCTCAATACCCATCAGGGTAACAGGTACTGTTTTTTCCTCATAATAGCCATATTTCTTATATATATTCTGCATCTGCTCATAGAGAGTTATACCCTGAGATTTATAATATGCGGCCGCCTCGCATAATATCATGACCGAGGCGATGGCATCCTTATCTCTTGAATGGGTTCCGACTAAGTATCCGTTACTTTCTTCGTAACCGAATACAAATTCATGGGCGCCGGTCTCTTCGAACAGCTTAATCTGTTCTCCAATATACTTAAAGCCTGTTAAGACCTCAATTAGATTTACTCCATATTCTTTAGCAATCCTGTCGGCCATATTACCGGAAACTATGGTCTTTATAAGGGCTCCGTTCTCCGGTAATGTTCCGTTCTTCGCCCTTTGTGACAATACGTACTCTGCAATCAGAGCTCCGGTCATGTTACCGTTAAAAAGAACAAACTCTCCCTTATTGTCTCTAACCTGGACCCCCAGTCGGTCTGCATCGGGGTCGGTCGCCAGAATAATATCTCCGTTAACTTCCTCTGCCAGCTTTTTTGCCATCTCAAATACTGATGGATCCTCCGGATTGGGATAGCCTACGGTAGAGAATTCAGAATCGGGATATTCCTGTTCAGGTACCACATATACATTCTTATAGCCCAGCTCATTAAGTATTCTTTGCGCAGGGATATTACCCGATCCGTGAAGCGGTGTATAAACTATATTTAAGTCCTTTCCCTTCTCATTGATTGGATTAATAACAAGCTTTTTTAGGCTTTCAATATATTTATTATCTATTTCACTGCCAATAATCTTAAGTAAACCGTTTCTTACGGCATCCTCACCCGACATGGTCTTTGCAACAGAAAAATCCTTAATCACATTAACCTCATCTATGATTTCTAAATCCTTAGGAGGTGTTATCTGAGCCCCATCCTCCCAATAAACCTTATAGCCGTTATATTCAGGCGGGTTATGGCTTGCTGTTATGACCACTCCGGCAATACAGCCCAGCTCTCTTACGGCAAAGGATAATTCGGGTGTAGGTCTCAGTGACTCAAACATATATGCCTTTATTCCGTTGGCGGCCAAGCATAGAGCTGTCTGTAGAGCGAACTGAGGTGACATTCTTCTGGAATCATATGCTATGACAACCCCTTTACTTTCACCCTTCTGCTTTATTATATAATTGGCAAGACCCTGCGTTGCCCTTCTAACAGTATAGATATTCATGCGGTTGATGCCGGCACCCAATATGCCTCTTAATCCACCTGTACCAAATTCAAGATCCTTATAGAATCTCTCTTTAACTTCTTTATCATTATCCTTTATGGCTGCCAGCTCTCTGCGGGTAGCCTCATCAAAATATGGATTTGTTAACCACTCATTATATATTTCTAAATATTTCATAGAACCTCCCCTTTAAGAAAAGAAGCCATGAGACGCTCCCGCCCATCGCTCCTCTTCTTAGTACTGATAATACTCTTTATTTATCATCACTATAATCATCTTCATCTATGCCCTGAAGATTAAAATCCGTTTCGGTCCTGTTACCGTCGTTATAGGTGCCGTCATCATAAGCTACGCTACTGTCTTTTGCTTCATAGTAGTCATCCTGCTCATAATCATAAGCAGCTTCTTCGGAATAACCGTCGGGGTTATATTCTCCCTCACTATAACCTTCCTGGTAATACTCATTCCCGTCATAGTCCTCGTAGCCCTGACCTTCCCCATGATAACCCTGATAACCTTCTTCATAATATTGTCCATCGTTATAGTCGCCCTCGGGATATTCAAAGGTATCGAACTCACCCGAATAGACGCCCTCATCATACATATCACCGGACATCATATAGTCATCCTGGAGCTCAGTATCTAATTTAACATTACGATATCTCTTCATACCGGTTCCTGCAGGAATCAGCTTACCAATGATGACATTTTCCTTTAGTCCGATAAGAGGATCCACCTTACCCTTTATAGCCGCCTCGGTTAAAACCTTAGTTGTCTCTTGGAATGATGCGGCTGAAAGGAATGAATTGGTCGCCAAGGATGCCTTAGTTATACCAAGCATAACCTGTTTGCCATCTGCCGGCTCCAGTCCCTGTTCAATCATTGCTTGATTTTCTTGTATAAACTCTATGTTGTCAACTAATGCACCCGGTAGGAATCTGGTGTCGCCGTTAGATTCTATTCTAACCTTCTTAAGCATCTGACGAACAATTACCTCGATATGCTTATCGTTAATTTCAACACCCTGTAAACGGTATACTCTTTGTACCTCCCGTATCATATAATCCTGAACTGCACGGACACCTTTAATCTTTAAGATGTCGTGAGGATTTACGCTACCTTCGGTCAACTCATCTCCTGCCTCGATAACATCTCCCTCTGAGACTTTTATCCTTGAGCCGTATGGTATGAGATAAGCCTTTGATTCCATTGTTTCGTTATTTGTAACAATAACTTCTCTTTTCTTCTTAGTATCTTTAATGGTTACTGTTCCTGCGAATTCAGAAATAATAGCTAATCCCTTAGGCTTTCTTGCTTCAAACAATTCTTCAACACGGGGAAGACCTTGTGTTATGTCGTCACCGGCCACACCGCCCGTATGGAATGTACGCATGGTAAGCTGTGTTCCGGGTTCACCGATTGACTGTGCGGCAATTATACCGACAGCTTCTCCAACCTGAACAGCCTCGCCTGTTGCCATATTGGCTCCATAGCATTTCGCGCATACTCCGATATGAGATTTACATGTTAAAATAGTTCGTATCTTAACTCTCTCTATACCTGCTGCCAAGATCTTGGCGGCCCGTTTAGGAGTAATCATATGATTAGCCTTAACAATAACATTTCCTTCTGCATCTGTTACTGTTTCACATACATTTCTTCCTGTAATTCTTTCATCTAAGCCTTCGATAATTTCCTTACCATCCATAAGAGCCGTTACCCACATACCGGGTATCTCTTCATCGGAATGACAGCAGTCTACCTCACGGATAATTAAGTCCTGTGCCACGTCTACAAGACGACGGGTCAGATATCCTGAGTCGGCTGTTCTAAGTGCGGTATCGGAAAGACCTTTTCTGGCTCCATGAGCTGATATAAAGTATTCCAATACGTCGAGTCCCTCACGGAAATTTGACTTAACCGGAAGCTCTATAGTACGTCCGGATGTATCAGCCATCAGTCCACGCATACCGGCCAGCTGCTTGATTTGCTTGTCGGAACCACGGGCACCGGAGTCTGACATCATTTTAATATTGTTAAAATCATCAAGTCCGGCAAGAAGGGTGTCTGTAAGAACACGGTCGGCTTCCTTCCATGTCTCTATAACAGTATTATACCTTTCCTCTTCCGTCATTCTTCCACGTCTATATTCTCTTGTAATATTCTCGATGGTATTCTCAGCATCAGCTATAATCTGCTTTTTCTCTTCAGGCACCTTCATATCGGAAATAGATACGGTAAATGCCGCCTGTGTAGCATATTTATAACCCAAGGCTTTAACAGCATCTAAAAGCTCTGCTGTCTGTGTAGCGCCATGAATGTTAATGCATTTTTCCAGAATAGGCTTTAACTGCTTCTTTCCTACAAGGAAATTTATCTCCAGCTCAAGGAAATTCTCCGGCTTGCTTCTGTCAACAAAGCCAAGATCCTGTGGAATAATCTCATTGAAGATAAAGCGTCCCAGAGTGGATGTAATCAGTTTTGATTCCTCCACGCCTTCATTATTGATGCCTGTCATTCTGACTTTAATCGGCTCATGAAGTGAAATAGTCTTGTTCTCATGAGCAAGGATTGCTTCGCTTACATTCTTAAAACTATGAATAATACCTGTATCGTTTTTCTTCTCGATAGTCAGGTAATAGATACCCAGAACCATGTCCTGTGAAGGAACAGTTACAGGCGCTCCATCCGAAGGCTTTAGCAGATTGTTAGGTGAAAGCAGAAGGAATCTACATTCTGCCTGAGCTTCCACAGATAAAGGTAAATGTACCGCCATCTGGTCACCGTCAAAGTCTGCATTGTATGCTGTACATACCAATGGATGTAGCTTTATAGCCTTACCTTCAACCAGCACGGGTTCAAAGGCTTGGATACCAAGTCTATGAAGGGTAGGGGCACGGTTCAGCATAACCGGATGCTCTTTGATTACATCCTCCAATACGTCCCAAACCTCAGGCATAAGCCTTTCCACCATCTTCTTGGCAGATTTTATATTATGTGCGGTTCCTCTGCCTACCAGCTCCTTCATAACAAAAGGCTTAAACAGCTCAATAGCCATTTCCTTAGGAAGACCGCATTGGTATATCTTAAATTCAGGTCCGACAACTATAACTGAACGACCGGAGTAATCCACTCTCTTACCAAGCAGATTCTGACGGAAACGTCCCTGCTTACCCTTTAGCATATCCGATAAGGACTTTAGCGCACGGTTTCCAGGTCCGGTTACAGGTCTGCCTCTTCTACCGTTATCTATCAACGCATCTACAGCTTCCTGTAGCATTCTCTTCTCGTTTCGAACGATTATATCAGGAGCACCCAACTCAAGAAGTCTCTTTAGTCGGTTGTTGCGATTGATAATCCTACGGTATAAATCATTCATATCAGATGTGGCAAAACGTCCGCCATCTAACTGAACCATGGGACGTAAATCCGGCGGAATAACCGGAATTACATTCAGTATCAGCCATTCCGGCTTATTACCCGATTCACGGAAAGCCTCTACCACTTCCAATCGTTTAATAATCCTGGCACGCTTTTGACCAGTGGAATCCTTTAATGCCTTCTTAAGATTCTTTGATTCCTTTTCCAAGTCGATAGAGCGCAGTAGTTCTTGGATTGCCTCTGCACCCATACCTAGGCGGAAGCTTCCATGACCAAAGTTCTCTATTGCCTCCTGCTTTTCCTTCTCGTTGAGGACCTGCTTATACTGAAGGTCCGTTGTCCCTTTATCTAATACGATATAAGAAGCAAAGTATAGTACCTTCTCTAATGTTCTTGGTGACAAATCCAGCAATAAACCCATTCGGCTAGGTATTCCTTTAAAATACCAAATATGGGATACCGGTGCTGCCAGTTCAATATGGCCCATTCTTTCACGACGGACACTGGCCTTAGTAACCTCAACACCACAGCGGTCACATACTACACCCTTATATCTTATTTTTTTATATTTACCACAATGACATTCCCAGTCCTTACTGGGGCCAAAAATTCTTTCACAGAACAACCCGTCTTTTTCAGGCTTTAAGGTTCTGTAGTTTATAGTCTCCGGCTTTCTTACTTCTCCCTTCGACCATTCCCTAATCTTTTCCGGTGAAGCAAGACCGATCTTTATAGCATCATAGCTTATCTCCTGCTCACTGTTATACATCATATCAGGCATTATTTGGCTCTCCCTTCGTCAATTCAGCTTCTAATCATACTTTTCATCAAAGCCGTCTTCGTCTATGTCCTCGTCCATGTCATTAACATAATCTTCTTCCAAATCATCGGTGTCGCTTATATCCAAGTCATCCGAAGCTTCTTCATAGATATCGAAAATTTCACTGTCAATGTCATCACCACTAGTCTTAGTGAAACCGGCATTTTCATAACCTTCATCGTATCTGAAATTGTTATCACCTTCTATAAGCTGGGTCATATCAGAGTCACCATAATCTACACTCTCAGTCATCTTCACCTCGTTACCATATTCATCGAGAACAGTAACATCCAGAG
>JAAYTK010000093.1 GCA_012523775.1 Clostridiales bacterium
AATTATAAAGCCAGCCCTTACTAGGGACTCTTGGATAGCATTCCAAACAGAATTTTTGGAGTTAGAAAATTCTACTGTCATCCATCTATTAGGCTTTAAGACACGATAATATTCTTTGAAGCATTGGGTCATTAGGGACTGGTATTCAACCAAGCCTTTTCCTTGAACACTATTTACAATAGCCTCTGGTTCATTATTTGTTATTACTTTGAGCCAGGACTCCCATAAGAAATTCAATTCAGAGTAATTTAAATTAGATCCAAAGGGAGGATCTGTAAAAATATAATCCATAGAGTTATCTTTTATAACTGAGTGATTCGTACTACTATAAGATGAAATTAATACATTATTTCCACGCTTATAATATGCCCTTTTGTATCTCTCTATTTTTCTCCTCAAAAAAGATATCGCGTCAATCTCTCTAATCATTGAAGATACATATAAAGTTCCTGAAAGTTTACTTGGCATTCCTCCGGGTCTCTCTCTATTCAATTTTGAAGATCCTTCTGTTACAGATGTTAGTAACCACCTGTTTTCATTAAGTTTTATTTTGTTATTAAAACAACTTAAAGCAGCCAAAATACGTTTATAAAAAAAATGGTGTGTATGTGTTATCCCTACTTTATCATTTCTTCTAGATTCACTTCCTTCAATCATTCTATCAGTTGGATACCAATAGGGGATTTTGGTATTATTTATTTTGCTCATAACAGCTAAATCATCTTTATCTAAACTCTTTTCATATCGTTTATTCCCCACTGAATAGTTAATCAATACTGGGATTTGTTTTATCATAGTAATTGTTTTATTTAATCCCTCATCAAATATTAACTCTGTAGCTTCACTGCAATCATTCTTTTTCAATTCCATATGACAATTATCACACTCGAAAGTATTTTTCACCTTTTTCTTCTCTTCATCCACAGCTGCTTCCCAAAACACAATTTCATTATTACAGTTAGGACAGATAAATACATCCGACCAAACGGTATAGTTTATTCTCCCCTTAACTGGTCCTTCCATATCATAAACCTGGTTGCCATTTTCATCCACATGATTGGTTTCATACATCCAGCCCAGCTCTTTTTCACATTCATCTAAAATCCTATTAGCTTCTTTTTCAAATTCCTCCACATCGACAGGAGTATTATAATTATGGGCAATAAATGTAGCTGCTGGAGATAGATCATTAAGTATAGCCTTTCTTGCTCCCCATTTGATATAGGGCATTTCTTTTTCTAATTGAAGCTTAAATTCTAAATCAGCTTCAGGATTACCACACATTTGGGCAGCTACCCCTGTCATACCAGTGCCGCAGAAACCATCAAAAACAATATCTCCCGGCTCTGTATAGTGTAGAATATACCTCATTATAGCCTTGTGAGGTACCTTGGTATGGTAGGAGTGAGCATTGTAAATAGGGTGATTTTTCCCCTCAGATACATCTGCTGCAAAGGGCTCCCTGTGGTAGTCATCTGATTCTTCATCATAGGGCTTGCCAAACTCCTCTATAAAATCATTAATAAAAGGGTTGGGACAGGCTGTATAGTAGGGTGGAGCAGAAAGCTTTATTATATCCTCATCCTCTCCTAGTGGGAATCCCTCTATATCTCTCAGGTTATCTAATATTTCTTTATTAAGAACCTTGCC
>JAAYTK010000011.1 GCA_012523775.1 Clostridiales bacterium
ATAGTCAGCCTTGGGTATATGTCCATGGCTGACTACTATCTGAAAATTTGTGAAAACTAGAGAACCGCCGTGTACCGAACGGTACGCACGGTGGTGTGAGAGGTCGGTAGCTGAAATAATCAGCTACCTCCTACTCGATTTTCTTGTTATTTATTATTCTGTTCGGAGCTTACAATTGTTCTTATCAGCTTGTGAAGCCCATCTAACAGCCGCTTACCATCCTTTAAATCCAGTCCCAAGGAACAGATTAATTCTTCCGGTATACTCAGGGCTTTATCCTGAAAGTCCTTTCCCTTCTTAGTAAGAGCTATATATACATTTCTCTCATCCGTCTGACAACGGCTACGGGTTATATAACCCTGTGCTTCCAGTTTCTTAAGTAGAGGAGTCAGAGTACCCGAATCCAAGAATAATTTTTTTCCTAAGTTCTTTATTGTAATATTATCCTCCTCCCATAATGCCATTAGAATTATATATCCGGTATATGTCAGATTATAGGGATCAAGGAGGGGCTTATACTTTCTGATTATTTCCTTTGAACAAACATATAATGAAAAGCATAGCTGGTTATCAAGTCTTAAAATTTCATATTTTTCATCATTGTTCTTTTGTGATGATTTAGTATTCATTAATATTTTCCTTTCTGACATTATAATTACATTATTATGTTTCGTTGATACAATTTAATTTTATACAATTATCTTTAAAAAGTCAATAAAAAGTATTGACAAAATAAAAATATAGTGTAAAATATAATTGTAAACAATTGAAATTAATAATAAAATATATTAGAATGTAGATAATATAAATTATTAGAAAATCAGAAAGGAAGATGAAGTATGAAAGATTTAAAGCAATTGGTAGAAAACCGCCGTACTTATTATGCAATAGAAAAGAAATCACCGATTTCGGATCAGGAGATAAAAGATATTATAGATCATGCAGTAAAATATGTACCTTCTGCATTTAATTCCCAAAGTGCCAGAGTGGTGCTTCTTCTCGGTGAAAACCATGATAAATTATGGGAGATTACGAGAGAGACATTGAGAAAGATTGTTCCTGCGGATTCATTCGCATCAACGGATGCTAAGATAGATGGATTTAAGAACGGATACGGAACAATTATGTTCTTTGAGGATGAAGAGGTGATAGAGGGACTTCAGGAGCAATTTTCACTTTATAAAGACGTGTTTCCGATTTGGTCTCTGCAGTCATCCGGTATGCTTCAGTATTTAATCTGGATAACTATAGAAGGGAAGAGCTTAGGAGCATCACTGCAGCATTATAACCCTTTGATTGACGATGAGGTTAAGGAAACATGGGGATTACCAAAGAAGTGGAAGCTCTTGGCACAGATGCCGTTTGGTACACCTGTTCAGGACCCCGGCGATAAGGAATTTTCGCCTGTAGAGAGCAGAGTAAAGATGTTTTCATAATAGAATAAAGCAAAAACCATTGACAATGGGGATTTTTATCCCCATTTTTTTGTATAATAAAGTTCGTCCTATTCAATATATAATATACTATATTCGCCTCCAATATGGTATAATATTTCAAGGACTAATTAATCGGACAAGGGAGAAAGTAATGGGTATAGGATATTTTTATGATATGCCAATCGGAAGAATGTTTATAGCCGAGGACGGTATCGGTATCAGTGAGGTTTCATTAGTAGATTTTACGGAAGAGGAGAATTACAGGATGAGCCATACTATTGGTGAAACCAATCTTATTAGGGAGGCAGCCTCACAGCTTAGAGAATATTTTGACAATAAGAGGAGGGAGTTTAGTATTAGGCTTAATCCTAAAGGTACTGAGTTTCAGAAAAAGGTATGGAAAGCGCTTTTGCAGATACCCTACGGAGAAACCAGAAGCTATAAGGAAATTGCTAAAATAATAGGAAATGAAAAGGCATCAAGGGCTGTGGGAATGGCAAATCATAATAACCCTATCATGTGTATCATACCCTGTCATAGAGTAATTGGGTCTAATGGAAAGCTTATAGGATATGCCGGTGGAATTGAAGTTAAAGAGAAGTTGCTTGCTTTAGAAAATGTATTGGAAAGGAAATAAAATATGAATAATGAATGGTCATTAGATGTACTTTATAAAGGATTGGATGATAAGAAGTATAAGGAAGATGTAAAAAAGCTGGATGAATTAACTGAGGAGATAATTGAGTTCAGCGCCAAATTGGAAGAGGGCAATGATGAGGAAAAGCTACTTGCTGCTATTGATTATATGGAGCAGTACAAGGTGTTAAGTGACTCTATAGTGTTTTATCTTTTCTTAAGAGAGTCGGTAAATACAACAGACAGTAAAGTTGTTAATGAGTTAAATATAATAAAGAAAAAGTTAAGTAATATCTCCAAGCCATTTACGATTATACAGAAATGGATAGCAGGAGTCGAGTCACTGGATGAGTATATGGATAAGCATCCTAAGCTTAAGGCATACTCCTTTCTTATAAACAATATTAAGAAGGAGGTTAAGCATCTATTGGGCGATGACGTTGAGGAGGTTATAGCGAAGCTGAACATCTCCGCAGGTTTGGCATGGAGTGATATGCAAAGCTATCTGACATCGACTTTGGAGGTTGACTACAGAGGAGAGACCATCACAATTCCCGAGGTTCGCAATCTTGCCTACAGCGGGGATTCGTCAGTCAGAAAGGATGCGTATGAAGCCGAGTTAAAGGCCTATGAGAAGATTAAGGATGCAATAAGCTACTCTCTGAATAACATAAAGACTCAGGTTAATACAGTCGGTGATTTAAGAGGGTACAAATCGCCCCTGGATCAGACCCTGGAAAACTCTAAGATGAAGAGAGAAACACTGGAAGCCATGCTTGAGGCAATGGTTGAATATATGCCGGCATTTCATAAGTATTTGAAGCATAAGGCAAAGCTTTTGGGACATAGGAATGGTCTTCCCTGGTATGATTTATTTGCTCCGATCGGAGAGAGTGAAAGCAAATTCACCATAGAGGAAGCGAGAGAATATCTCCTCGAGAACTTCAGGGAATTTTCTGATGACCTGGTTGATATGGTTGAACAGGCATTTGAAGAAGAGTGGATTGATTTCTTCCCGAGAAAAGGCAAGATAGGAGGAGCCTTTTGCATGAACATGCCAATTGTCAAGCAAAGTCGGGTGCTTACGAATTTCACAGGGACCCTAAATGATGTGATAACTCTTGCTCATGAATTAGGTCATGCATATCACGGGCTCCATATCCAGGACCATCTGCCTCTGAATACCGAATACAGTATGCCTGTGGCAGAGACTGCTTCAACCTTTAATGAGTCCTTAATTATGGAAGCCGTTATAAAGAATGCTTCCGGTATGGAGAAGATGGCATTAATAGAGAGTCAGCTTCAGGATATAACTCAGATTATATGCGATATTTATTCCCGGTATTTATTCGAGACAGAAGTATTCGAAAAATCAAAGCAAGGATTTCTGTTTGCGGATGAGCTTAAGGAAATCATGCTAAGGGCTCAGAAAGCAGCCTACGGAGACGGTCTGGATCATGAGTATCTGCATCCTTATATGTGGGTTGTGAAACCTCACTACTATTCTGTAGCGGAAAGCTTCTATAATTTCCCGTATGCCTTTGGTGCTTTATTCGCAAGAGGCCTTTATGAGAAATACAAGAATGAAGGCAAAGAGTTTGTGCCAAAATATAAAGCTCTTCTTAATGCAACTACAGTGAGTACAGTAGAGGATGTGGCTAAGGAGGCGGAAATCAATCTGGAGGATCCTGAATTCTGGAGAACCAGCTTAAAGGCTTTTGAAGGCTTGGTTGATGAATTTATTAAGCTTACTTAATATAAAAGGACAGATTCGAAGGTTATTCTTCGAATTCTGTCCTTTTATTATACTGTTAGAAAATTTATCTTGGATTACCCATAAAGAATAATGCTATGGTCCCGGGCCCGGAGTGTGAGCCGATGGTAGGACATACATAATTTATTAGTATATTCTTTATACCAAAACGTTCCCTTACCAGTGAGGCTACATATTCTGCGTCTTCTATGCTGTCTCCGTGACTTATGAATACGGTATCATTTTTATCTTCATAGCCGGATATTCTTTTTTCCATTTGCTCAACCAGTGAGACAAGAGCTTTTTTTCTTCCTCTGACATTATTAAGCGATACCAGTCGTCCCTCGTCATTAACATGAAGAATAGGCTTAACATTAATTAATGTACCGATAATAGCCGTTGTTTTAGACACTCTGCCTCCTCTGCGAAGATGGTGCAAATCGTCTACGGTAAAGATATGACATAGATTTAGCTTATTATTCTCTAACCAATCTGCTATCTCGTTCATAGTCTTTCCGGCTTCCTTCATCATAACCGCCTTGTGGACCAACAGACCCTCACCCATTGAAGCACATAAGGAGTCTATAACCCTTATATTGGCTCCCGGTATTTCCTCACAAAGGTCCCTGGCAGTCGCTGCCGCTACGGAATAGCTTCCGCTCAATGCAGAGGAAAATGCGATATGCAATATATCGTATCCCTCGTTTAGTATACCTGTAAAAATCTCTCTTGCGGTATCCGGATTAACAGCCATGGTGGTAGGCATAGAACCGCCACGCATTCTATCATAGAATTCCTTTGGACTCAGTTGTTTTTTGTCCCCATAGACAACGTCATCAAAGCTATAATATAGAGGAACTATTTTCAAATTATACTGCTTTAAGTAATCATCCGGTAAATCACAGGTAGTATCAGTTGTGATAACAAACTCCCTCATCTTACACACCATTCCTTTCGTTAACGTTGCTACTCGCATGGCAACAAGTAGTTTTAATTACGATATGATAGATTATAACATACCATACCAAGCAGAACAATATGGAAAAATCATATATTAACAAAATATCTATAATATGCTAGTATATGATGGTGTAATAATTAAAATTTTATGCATGGTTGATATTTACATATAGGAGGATGAATTGGAAAACTGGGTGATAAAGAATATCAAAGCGGATTTTGCGATGATTATGGATAAATGTGATATCAGCGAGGTACTGGCTCGATGTCTTGTCAATAGAGGGCTGAAGGATATTGACGAAATTAATGCCTTCCTGAAGCCAAGCCTTGATAAACTTCATAATCCATTTCTTATGAAGGATATGAAAGAGGCCTGCGATATTTTACAGGAGAAAGTCAGGAACGGGAAAAAGATACGCATAATTGGCGATTATGATGTTGACGGTGTGATGTCAACCTATATATTATATCGAACGTTAAAGATGATAGGAGCAAAAGTAGACTACGAGATACCTGACAGAGTAAGTGACGGCTATGGGATAAATATAAGAATGGTAGAGGAGGCTAAGGCCGAAAATATAGATACACTCCTGACATGTGATAACGGGATTGTTGCACTGGATGAAATTAGGATTGCCAAAAGCTATGGGATGACTGTTATTGTTACAGATCATCACAGCCTTCTTGAGACGGATAATAATGAAGCCGTTATTCCCGAGGCAGATGCCGTTATCAATCCGAAACAGCCGGATTGCCCTTATCCTTTCGAAGGACTATGCGGTGCGGCAATCGCATATAAGCTGGCGACAGCATTACTGAGAAGCTATAATTTATCAGATATATCTGAGTATGAAACGGAGCTTATATCCTATACGGCAATTGCCACAGTCTGTGATGTAATGGAATTAATAGACGAGAACAGAATCATTGTAAAACACGGGCTATCTTTGTTGGCCAAGACAACCAATTATGGATTATTGGCATTGATGGATGCATGCCAGATTGATAAGGAAAGCCTCTCAGCATATCATTTGGGATTTATTATAGGTCCCTGTCTTAATGCCTCCGGAAGACTCGATACAGCGAAAAAAGGCCTTAGGCTTTTGCTGTCGGAAAAATGGGAGGAGGCTATTGAGCTGGCCAATGAGCTTAGACGACTTAATGATGAAAGAAAGAATATGACAGCGGAGTATGTCAGGAAAGCAGAATTTATGATTGAGAATGAGGGAATGCTTCAGGATAAGGTATTGGTGGTATATCTTCCTGACTGTCATGAGAGCATAGCTGGGATAATAGCAGGGAGAATCAGAGAAAGATATAATAGACCTACGCTGATTCTCACCGATTCTTCTGAATATGTTAAAGGGTCAGGCAGATCCATAGACAATTATAATATGATTGAAGAGCTGTCAAAATTCAGAGAACTTATGGTCAAGGTTGGAGGTCATCCGATGGCTGCGGGACTGTCTATAATGCCGGAGAACATTGAGCCCTTACGAGCTGCCTTAAACAAGAATCCGCCTTTAACAGAGGAAATGTTAAAGCATAAGGTTACAATCGATATCCTGCTTCCCTTAGGATACTTGTCTGAGAAGCTGGTAGATGAGTTAAAGCTTCTGGAGCCCTTCGGTAATGGAAATGAAAAGCCCTTATTTGCCGAGAGGGACTTATCCGTAAAGTCTGTTCTGGTTATTGGTAAGAATTCAAGCGGAATAAGGCTAAGGGTTATAAATACCTACGGCAGGGAAATGGATGCAATATATTTTGGTGATGTGGAAGAGTTCTTTAAATATATAAGCGATAAATATGGTACAGAAGAAGCGGAGCGTCTTAAGACAGGGAGAGGCACTAATATAAAGCTTACGGTTACATATTATCCACGAATCAATGAATATAACGGTCTAAGAAGTTTACAGATAATGATACAAAACTATAGATAAAGGAGTAATATTTGGATGTAATTATATGGACATATATGTAAATAATAAGAATTGCAAGCGTTAAAGGCGATAAAATATGAAAATTATGTAAATTTTATCACATTTTATTATATAATATTCAATAATGCTTTGCGAAGATTTGTCGTAAGTGATATAATAATCATCTATAAGATGGCTGGTATTAAAGAATCAGTCAGGAGAAAGGTATGAGTGAAGATGAAAGATTTAAAGGATTATGTAAGAAGTATACCGGATTTTCCCGAGCCGGGAATAATATTTCGAGATGTAACAACAGTATTACAGAGTAGGGAAGGACTTAAGCTTGCTATTGATAAGATGCAAGAACTACTTGAGGATGTTGAATTTGACCTAATAGTAGGTCCCGAGTCCAGAGGCTTTATTTTTGGAGTACCGATTGCTTATAATATGAATAAAGCTTTTATTCCGGTCAGAAAAGAAGGAAAACTGCCTTGCGATACTATTTCCATGGATTATGAGCTGGAATATGGCAAGGCTACGATAGAGATTCATAAGGATGCGATAAAGCCCGGACAAAAGGTCGTTATCGTTGATGATTTAATAGCTACAGGCGGTACAATCGAGGCTATTACAAAGTTGATTGAGATGCTTGGAGGAGAGGTTGTAAAGATTATCTTTCTGATGGAGCTGAAGGGACTGAAAGGAAGAGAAAAGCTATCAGGCTATGATGTGGAAGCTGTTATTCAGTATGAAGGTAACTAAACGATATGTTTTTAGATATATGCTGTAGTAAAGGTGATGGAGTATTATGGAAATGGATGATATTATGAATCAGGGTATTCTTAACAGGCCGGTAGCCACTTCTGTGCCAGCCGACTTTACTTCGCCCGAACATCTCTATAAGAAGCTGATAGATAAGGTAATTTATTATCATCCATCAGCTGATATTTCCATGCTTGAAAAGGCATACAATTTAGCCCTAACCGCACACAGTGACCAACTACGCAAGTCCGGAGAACCTTATATTATTCATCCCTTATGCGTGGCAAATATTTTGGCAGAGCTGGAGCTTGATAAGGAAAGTATTGTGGCGGGTATTCTTCACGATGTGGTAGAGGACACGGATATTACTATTACACAGGTTGCGGAGATGTTCAACGAGGAAGTTGCTCTTCTTGTTGATGGTGTAACGAAGCTGACGCAGCTTAAATATTCAAAGGATAAGGTAGAGGTTCAGGCTGAAAATTTAAGAAAAATGTTTCTTGCCATGGCTAAGGATATCCGTGTTATCCTGATAAAGCTGGCGGACAGACTCCATAATATGCGTACACTTAAGTACATGAATGAGGATAAGCAAATGGAAATCGCCAGAGAAACCATGGATATATATGCGCCCATAGCTCAAAGGCTCGGTATATCCAAGATAAAGGTTGAGCTGGATGATTTATCCCTAAAGTATCTTGAGCCTGAGATATATAAGGAATTGGCTGAGAAGATATCTTCGAAGAAGAGTGAACGTCAGGCTTATATAGACAGCATAGTCGATGATGTCAGATCCCATATTGATGAATCGGGAATACCTGCAAAAATTGACGGAAGGATTAAGCATTTTTTCAGTATATACAAAAAGATGGTGAACCAGAATAAGACCTTAGACCAGATTTATGACTTATTCGCGGTTCGTATTATTGTGGAATCATTGAAGGACTGTTATGCAGCACTTGGTGTTATCCATGAGATGTATAAACCGATTCCGGGCAGATTCAAAGATTATATTGCTATGCCTAAGCCTAATATGTATCAATCCCTTCATACTACATTAATAGGACCACAGGGGCAGCCCTTCGAGGTACAGATAAGAACCTATGATATGCACAGGACAGCCGAATACGGTATTGCTGCTCACTGGAAGTACAAGGAAGGTGCTGACGGCAAGGATATCGATAATGCTCAGGAGGAGAAGCTGACTTGGTTGCGTCAGGTTCTCGAATGGCAGAGAGACCTTTCCGATAATAAGGAATTTTTAAGCCTATTAAAAAATGATTTTGATTTATTCTCAGACAGCGTATATGCATTTACTCCAACCGGAGATGTTAAGACCCTGCCGACCGGCTCGAATACTATCGATTTTGCGTATAGTATTCATAGTGCCGTTGGTAATAAAATGGTAGGGGCAAGAGTAAACGGTAAGCTGGTACCGATTGATTATGTAATCCAAAACGGGGACCGTATCGAGATCATGACATCTCAAAACTCTAAGGGACCCAGCCGTGACTGGCTCTCTATAGTCAAGAGTACACAGGCTAAGAATAAAATCAATCAATGGTTTAAATCCGTATTAAAGGAAGATAATATCAATAGGGGTAAGGAACTGGTACAAAACTATTGCAAACAGAAGAATATTACACTCAGTGATATTCTAAAGCCTGAGTTTACACAGGTAGTAATGAGAAAATACGGTTTCAAGGACTGGGATTCCATACTGGCCGCAATCGGACATGGTGGATTAAAGGAGAGCCAGGTCATAAACCGGCTGTATGAGGAGTATCGCAGGAAAAATAAACTGGACATAACAGACGATGATATTCTTGATAACATATCGGAGAATAAGGAATACAGACTGACCAATAAAAAATCCAAAAGCGGAATTATGGTAAAGGGAATCCATGATTTGGCGGTACGCTTCTCGAAATGCTGCAGTCCAGTACCGGGAGATGAAATTATTGGTTTTGTTACAAGAGGAAGAGGAGTATCCATTCATCGTACTGATTGTATAAATGTGATTAATCTGCCCGAGGATGACCGGGCAAGACTGATTGACGCAGAGTGGGATTTACAGGAAGGTAAAGATGCAGGAGTATATCCCGCAGAAATTAAGATTTATGCCAATAACAGAACCGGTGTCCTTGTAGATATATCCAAGGTGTTAACCGAGAATAAAATTGACGTTATATCCATGAATGTAAGAACCAGTAAGCAGGGTACGGCATCCATCAGTATTGGCTTTGAAATTAACGGTGTCGAACAGCTTAATGAGATAATCTCTAAGATTCGTAATGTTGAAAGCGTTCTGGATATTGAGCGAACTGCAGGATAGATAAGGGATAAGAAAAGAGGCATTATTATGAGAAAAAAGATTCATATTAAAACACTTGTTTTGGGAATGGTTAATACAAATTGTTATATTATCAGATACCAAAAATCTCGTGAAGCTATCGTAATCGATCCCGGTGACCAAGTGCACATAATAGAAAATTATCTAAAGGAAAATGACCTGGATTGTAAGGCGATACTGCTTACCCATGGTCATTTTGACCATATTACTGCAGCAAATGAACTTAAGAGCATCACCGGTGCTCAGATATATGCCCATGAGAACGAATCGGGGCTATTGGCTGACCCAGAGATGAATGCTTCTGCATATATGGGAAATGAGATAACCTTAAAGCCTGATATCCTTCTGAAGGACAAGGAGGATATTGTGTTAGGCGGTTTGACCTGGCAGGTATTATATACCCCCGGACATACCGAAGGAGGGGCATGCTATTATCTTCCTGAGATGGAAATTATATTTACCGGCGATACCCTGTTCTATGAGAGCATAGGAAGAACTGATTTTTCTACCGGAGACCATCAAACGCTCATAGAATCCATTCATAATCAGCTTATGGCACTCGATGACGGTGTAGAGGTTTATCCCGGTCATGGAAGACCGACGACGATTGGCCATGAAAGGGATAAGAACCCTTATTTATAATTGATAAAACATAGGAGTAATAATGATTCGGATTATTCTATCAGATAGAGCATATGTTAATGATGTCCATCCTATCGTAAAGGCATTCTATCCTGAGAAAGAGATAGAGATGCTGGATTTTTTCGAGAATCAGAATCGGATAAGTAAAGATTCAAAGGACATCGATGATACTTCAGAAACGACGGTAAGCCGTATTAGGATGAGTTTTGATACCGGCAGAATAGATATAGAAATTACAGATAACAGTGGTAAATGCTATAGCTCCTATATAAATACCCCGGACCCTGTTGGTGAAAAATCAGCCTATAAAAACACCATGAAGCGTGAGCTTTATCGGATGCTTTCGGATATCAGCGGGAAGATACTACCTTGGGGTATATTGACCGGAATCAGACCGACCAAGATTGTCTATGAGATGCTCGAAAACGGTGTGGACGAGGAAAACATATATAAAGTAATGGAGCAGGAGTACCTATGCTACAAAGAAAAAATTAGTACGAGTATTACGATTGCAAGAAGGGAAATTGAGATTCTCAGAGAATTGGATTATATTAATGGATATAGTCTGTATGTAGGTATTCCCTTTTGTCCAAGTACCTGCCTATATTGTTCCTTTACTTCCTTTTCTGTGGAAAGGTATGCGGGGATGATAAACAGTTATCTTGAAGCATTAGAGAAGGAAATCAGATACGGTTCCACCTGCTTTACCGACAAAAAGCTGACAACGGTCTATCTCGGAGGAGGAACACCAACCACATTATCGGCAAATCAACTGGACAGGCTATTGGGACTTATCAGGAGTCTATATGATTTTACTTATGTCAGGGAGTTTTGCGTAGAAGCAGGACGTCCCGACAGTATTACAAGAGAAAAGCTGACAGTCCTAAAAAAATGGGGAGTGAACAGAATTTCTATTAATCCTCAGACCATGCAGCAAAGGACCTTAGATTTGATTGGCAGAGGACATACGGTATCTCAGATATATGAAGCATTCGACATGGCCAGAAGTGTAGGACATGATAATATTAATATGGATATAATTATCGGGCTTCCGGGAGAGTCTCCTGAGGACATCACAGATACACTTGAGAAAATTGGAATGCTTAATCCTGAAAGCCTGACTGTTCATACCTTGGCTATAAAGCGTGCGGCCAGACTTAATACCGAAAAGGAGAATTACAAAGGTCTTAGGGCCGAAAATGTAACGGGTATGTTAAAGGTATCAGAGGAATTCGCCAAGAAACACGATTATTTTCCATATTATCTCTATAGACAAAAGAATATGGCAGATAATCTTGAGAACATAGGATATGCCAGACATGGTAAGGAAGGTCTTTATAACATATTGATAATGGAGGAAAAGCAGACAATTCTGGCATTAGGAGCCGGTGCAACATCGAAGTTCGTATTTCATAATGAGAATAAAATCGAAAGAGTGGATAATGTTAAGAGTCTGAAAGACTACATTAGTAGAATAGATGAAATGATTATGAGAAAAAAGAATTTCATATCATAATTAATATTTATAGGAGGATAAATCCTCCGTTATATGTTTTATTATTATTATTATATGTATTTAGGAGGATTAGATGATAACGCAAAGACCTAAGGGAACACAGGACTGGTATGGTCCGGATATGTACAAAAGAACCGTAATAGAAGATATAGCACGAAGGCTGTGTAAGAGATATCATATCAAGGAGATAATCACCCCTGTATTTGAGCATACTATTTTGTTCCAAAGAGGCGTGGGAGAAACAACCGATGTGGTCCAAAAGGAGATGTATACCTTTCAGGATAAAGGAAATCGTAGCATCACCCTAAAACCTGAAGGAACAGCGGGTGCGGTCCGTGCTTATCTGGAGAATGGTTTATATGCTGAGAGCCAGCCTACGAAGCTGTTTTATATTACCCAGGCATTTCGCTATGAGAATCCGCAAAGCGGAAGGCTAAGACAGCATCACCAGTTTGGAGTCGAAATATTCGGTTCTGCAAGTCCTTTGGCGGAGATAGAGGTTATTACTCTTTTAACCGAGTTCATAAAGGAGCTTGGACTAAAGGGAGTAAAGCTGTATATCAACAGTATTGGTTGCAGAGAGTGCAGAAAAACATATAATAAAGCCTTACTGGATTTTCTCAAGCAGCATGAGGATAAACTCTGTGGCACCTGTAGAGAGAGAATGCAGAGGAATCCTTTGCGTGTTCTTGACTGTAAGGTCCCCACATGTCACGAAATCATCGAGACCGCTCCAAGGACCGTAGACTATTTAGACGATGAGTGCAGAGAGCATTTTGAAGAGTTACAGAGCCTTCTAACTGAGATGAACATCCCGTTTAAGGTAGATACAGGGATTGTCAGAGGTCTGGATTATTATACTAGGACGGTATTCGAGTTTATTAACAGTGAAGGTTTGACTCTGTGCGGCGGTGGCAGATATGACAATCTTATTAATGAGATAGACGAAAAGCAGGATATTCCCGCAGTCGGCTTCGGTTTTGGTATCGAAAGGATTATCAAGGAGCTGGAGACAGAGGGAGTTGAACTTGCAGTTGAACCGGCGGTAGATCTGTATGTGGGAATACTTGGCAAGGAATCTAAAGCGGCGGCCTATAAATTGGTTAAGGAATTAAGACAGGCCGGCTATATAGTAGAGACAGATTATATGGACAGAAGTGTTAGGGCTCAAATGAAATATGCCAATAAAATCGGTGCTAAGAATACCATGATAATCGGAGCAGATGAACTGGCAGCAGGTAAGGCCAATATAAAAAACATGGATACAGGTAATGAGACTGAGGTTGTCTTGAATAAATTAGTAGAGTTTTTCAGCTAATAGTCTTATGGCTTTAATTAATAAATGAGGAGCAAAGCTTCGGTTGAAGCAGTGACTCCTCATTTTTTATATCCTAAAGAACAATTATTATACTTATTGTGGATAGAACCAGGTTCCGTAACCTATAAGCTGTTTGAGAAGAGCGATATATTCAATGGCAACACGGGACAGATAACGGTTTTTCCTGTAGGCTATATAGAGGCTGCGGGTAGCCTTAGGATGACTTAACTTATAGTAAATGGGATGTTTTTCATAGTTGCCGAACTTAACTAAAAAATCAGGAATAAACGTACAGCCTATTCCCTCCAACGCCCACGAAAATGCGGTCTCCAAACGCTCGCTGAATAATATTATTATGGGGTTGAAGCCTGCTGAAAGACAAAATTCCGTTGCGGTTGAATATAATTTTTGATTCTGTCTGAGAAAAATGAACTGAGCCGATTGAAATGCCGATAAATCAACAGCGGGAGTTTTGTTAAGTTTTGCCGTGTCAAGCTTTATATCTCTGTCAGTAACCTGAAATGCCTCCATGCCGCTGTTTAGTGGACTGTTAGGACTCACTGCAAGATAAAGCTGCTCAATAGCCAGATCCTCGGCATGAAAAAGGGATTCATCGATGGCGCCGGTCCCCATATATAGGTCTATCTTGCCCTCCATCGCAGCTTCCTCAAGCTTGTGGGTCACTTCCTCAAATATATGTATAGTCACACCGGGATAAAGCTCATGGAATTTTGCTATGCTTTTTGCTAATAGACAGGAAGCCCGAAAAGGACTGGTTCCAATTCTTAAATCTCCTGTCTTTAAATTAGTCAAATCGGCTATCTGTTGATTAAGCTCCTTTTCAATCGCTCTGATTTTACGTGCAGCACTTACAAACGCTTCCCCGGCCGGGGTAAGTCGTATAGGAGATGTACTTCTGTCAAATATCTGCGTATGTAGCTCATTCTCCAAATTCTTGATAAATTGGCTAAGAGAGGGCTGGGTTACGTAGAGCCTTTGTGCTGCCCTTGAAAAGCTCTTTTCCTCTGCCAGAGTAAGGACATATTCAATTTGCTGCGAGGTCATACTCCACCTCCTGTTTTATCATTAGAATATACAGAATATGCTGTTTCCGTGGTTATTATCTTCGATGTCATAAGTATATGCTTATAAGTTTGATAAGTCAATAACAATTAGCTTATAGCCAGGGGATTTGTTACAATTAAGTTGCATAGTTCCCCTTACTTTTTGACTTTTCCTCTTTTATTATAATATAGTGATTTATGATATGTTATATTTCTTTTCTTAATCAAAAAGTAAGGGGAATAACTAATAAGAGAGTAGCCAACTCAATTAACATTAAATCTGGAAGAAGGAGAGGATCATGAAAAAATTAAACAAAATAGGATTTGTATTTGCACTGTTATTAATTTTTTCTTTAACTCTGGGGGCATGCGGTAAAAAAGATGAGCCGGTTGATAAACCCGAACCGACTACAGCACCGGTGGTAGATAATCAGAGTGATAAGGAAGAGGATGCGGATCCGACACCTACACCTACACCGGAACCACCCAGAGATTTGGGGGGCATTACTATCAAGGTTGCAGACTGGTATACAACCGGTACATCCGAACCGACAACAGCAAGAGAAATCGATCAACAGGCTTATAGAGAGGAACTTCAGGAAATCCATAATTTCACCCTGGTACAGGAGAATATCGGTACTTGGAATGAATACTCAGAGCTGTTTATTACTTCTACAATGTCGGGAACTCCGTTGGCAGATATCTTTATTATGGATCCAAAATTCACTCCTGAACCTCTGAAGCAGGGACTTCTCTATCCAATAAGTGATTTACCCAGCTTCGATCCAAAGGATGAAAGATGGAATCAGTCTGTTATAGAGCTTATGACTCAGGGAGACAAGGTATATGGATTTTCTGAGGAAAATAACAGTCCCGGGCTCGGTGTATTCTGGAACAAGAGAATATTCGAAGAAGCAGGCTTGGAACCGGATCTATTATATGACTATCAACAGGATGAGAATTTATGGACATGGGATAAGATGGAAGAGTTATGTAAGCAGCTTACCCTAGATAGAGATTCCGACGGTATTACTGATGTATATGCAATAACCTGTTGGTCCGTTGAGTTTTCAAAAGCCGCTGTATTTAGTAACGGATCCGATTATGTAAGATTTAACAGTGAGACAGGAAGATATGAAAACAACCAAATGGCAGACGATTATCTTGAAGGCATTAAATTTGGTGTTGACTTATTTAATAAAGGCTATATGCAGGATGCACCTGAAGGAGCAGAGCATAAATGGTGGGTTGGAGCTTTTGCCAGTGGTCAGGCGGCTATGATGGTCGGTGAATGGTATGAGCATCCATCCTTGCAGGATATGGAAGATGATTGGGGTTATTGCTTCTTCCCTAAGGGACCCGGTCCGAATGCAAAGATGCAGACTATGTTCTTAGGAAATATAAGAGTGGTTCCCAATACCCTGGATGCACAGCGTGCAGATGATGCTATGTTTGCATATTCCAAATGGATATCAGCCCCTCCGGGATATGAGGATGATGATGAGGATTACTCATATTACTATACTAAGGTCAGAGATTCAAGAGCCGTGGAGGAAACCATTATTCCTATGATAAAAGGACAGGGTATGAGGTCACTGGTTTATCAGGTACCCGGCCTATCCTTCAGATGGGGTGGAAATATGGATGGCGGTGGCTATGCAGGAATATCCGCTATAGAAATTGCAGAAGAGGCTTCGGCACAATATGATGCAATCATTAACGATTTCTATGCTGATTAAGTAGTAGAAGCATATTATGAAATGAGTCAATTCCGGGGATTTAGTCCTTGGAATAGACTCATTTCTTATAAAGACATATAATATTGATAAGTCGGGAGATACAGAATGAAATCGGAATTTCATAGAGAGATGATTAAGAGGTCCTTAATCAGCAGTGGAAACAATTACAGAATGAAGAAGGTAATTCATAAAGCACTTCATGGGGAGAGTACAACCTTAGTATTTCTTGGTGCGTCCATAACTATGAGAGATTGGCAGTTGGAGGGAAGGAGATTTGCAGATACTTCCTTCAATGAATTTAAAGAAAGATTTGACTCATACGGCAAAGCAAAGTATATTAATGCCGGAATGAACGGTACATCTTCTATGATAGGACTAATACGGCTTGAAAGGGACGTATTACGATATAATCCGGATATAGTATTTGTTGAATTTTCTGTTAATGATACAAAGGACAGTATCCATAGGGAGATTTATGAGAGTATGATTGTACGCCTGTTGGAGTCCGAGAGTAAGCCGGCAGTTGTATTATTGTTTATGCAATCCGAGGCCGGTTATTCATGCCAAGGTCATATGCAGGTAATAGGCGAGCATTATCAGCTTCCTATGATAAGTATCTGCAACGCCATCCAACCTGAAATCGAAGCCGGAAGAATGAAGTGGTCTGAATATGCAGACGATAATATTCATCCTCATGCCCAGGGAAATGACCTGATAACCGAATTCATATCTTATTATTTTGAGACAGTAGCGGATGAGTCTGAGGACGAAGAATCAGATATTCCTGAAGAGCCTTTTTATGGCACAGCGTATAAGAACATGAAGTTAATGGACTCGGGTAATATTAGTCTGTTATCTGCCGGAGGTTTTAATGAAACCACTACAATCAAAGAATTTCCGAACGGGTGGATTCGTAATGTTGAGACCGGTAACATCCCATTCAGGTTTAAGCTGCGCTTTAAGGATTTGTTCATTATATATAAAGAAACAAGAGACCCTGACGAGGGTAGTATTATATTATCCGTAGATGGCGAGCATATAAATACATACTCCGGGCATCGTACGTTCGGATGGAATAATCCGACAGCAAGGCCTGTATTATTAGGGGGCATCAGTAAAGAGCATTTAGTTGAGATAAGAATGGCTGATGGAGATGAACATAAGAACTTTTCCATCTTGGCCTTTGGATATTGCGAATAATTTTCTTAACTCAGAAAGGAGACATATGGATAATAATTATGGCAAAGGACTTTGGCTTTCACCATTAATCAGCGACGGGATGGTATTACAAAGAGACTCCGAAGTTATGATTTGGGGAAAGGGAGTATTCGAAAAAGAAGTAAGACTGAGCTTTTTAGATGAGGAGTACAGTACCAGGGTTAATAAAGATGGAGGCTGGAGTATTGTATTAAAGAATTTAAAGCCGGGCGGACCATATGATATGGTAATTAACCATGATAATGATGAAAAAATAATAAAGGATATACTCGTCGGAGACGTGTGGGTACTGGCAGGTCAGTCTAATATGCAGATTCCGATTAGCAGAACCCTGGACTTGTTTGAAGAGGAAGTAAAGGATGCGAATTATCCTGAAATCAGGCAGTTTACAGTACCGATGGTTTACGATTTCAATAAGCCCATAGATGAGCTTAATGGCGGTAACTGGATACCTGTTACTCCTGATACGGTATATGATTTTAGTGCGGTCGGTTATTTCTTTTCGAAGAAAATTTATGATAAATACAATATACCTATCGGACTGTTGTTTACGGCCATAGGTGGAACACCTGCAGAAGCATGGATTAGTGAAGGTTCATTAATGCGTTTTGACAGATTCAGAGAGATACTCACTATGTGTAAGGATGACTCGTATGTGCAGGGAACAATAAAAAGCGAGCAGGAGTATAATGACAACTGGTATAGTGAGCTTTATCAGAAGGACGAAGGATTAAAGGATATACCTTGGTATAGTGAAGAATACAGGGATAATGACTGGAGAGAAATACAGCTTCCCGGAAGCCTTCGGGGAACGGAACTTGAGCCGATACGGGGTGCGATTTGGCTCAGGAAGGAGATAGATTTACCCGAGCATATGCATGGTAAGGAAGGTAAGCTGATTCTCGGTACAGTCATAGATGCAGATGATACCTATATCAACGGTGTTTTGATAGGTAATACCGGATATTTATACCCACCGAGAAGATATAATATACCTAAGGGGCTTTTAAAAGCGGGAAAGAATACTATAACTGTCCGTATGATTATGACTCAAAATATCGGCGGTTTTGTGGATGATATGCCTTACTTTATCAGAGTCGGAAATGAACAGATTCCGATATCCGGTACCTGGAAGTATAAAGTTGGCTGTATAATCAAGCCCCAGGCACCGACAACGTTTTTCCAGTATAAGCCCATCGGAGTATATAATGGAATGATTTATCCTCTGCGAAATTACAGCATCAGAGGTGTGCTGTGGTATCAGGGTGAATCAAACACGGGGCATCCGTATGATTATAAGGAGCTGTTTGAGACAGTAATAAATGATTGGCGTAAGCTATGGAATAATACAAACTTACCTTTCTATTATGTTCAGTTGCCCAATCATTGTCCATGGAGACTGGAGCCGGAGATAAGCGGATGGGCACAGGTTAGAGAAGCCCAAAGACAACTCTTAAAGTTACCTAATACAGGAATGGCAGTAATCATAGATGCGGGTATGTATAATGACCTGCATCCATGGGATAAGAAGACCGTGGGCGAAAGACTGTCACTCTGGGCGCTTAATAATGTGTATGGAGAGCAAAATGTATGCAGCGGACCCATTTATAATAATATGGTTATAGAGGGTAATAAGATTAGGATTTTCTTTGATTATGTGGGCAGCGGTCTTTTAATCAGGGGTGACAGATTAAACACCTTTGAAATCAGTGACAGGGATGGTGTGTTTTATCCTGCGGAAGCGTTAATTGAGGATGACAGTGTGGTTGTATACAGCAAAAAGGTTTCGAATCCTGTAAGGGTAAGATACGCTTGGGCTGACAATCCTGAGGGTGCAAATCTATATAATAAAGAAGGTCTTCCTGCATCACCGTTTATGTCTTAAACTGTAATTGATATTGGAACTACAATAAGCTATATTTAAAACGTATCAGGAGATTGCCTATAAGTAATCTCCTGATAATATTTTTGAAGAAACCGGATATTATAATGGATTAGTTCTAAATTACCTGAAAAATTTAATATAATAGTTTCCATAATTCAAAATCATATGATATACTATACAGAATAATACGTTGGGAAAACTTTAACCTAATAACACAAATATATTTATAACACATAATAGGAGGAGCTTTATGGTAAGACATATTGTAGCATGGGATTTTAGGGAGGAGTTATCAGAAGAAGAATGTAGATTATATGGTGAGGAAATCAAGAGGGAGTTGGAGAACCTAAAAAATCTGATTGATGGAATCGTATCTATTGAGGTTCTCACTAAACCGATGTTCTCCTCTGATGCCGATATATTATTGGATTCGGTTTTTACTGATGAGGAGGCTTATAATAATTATAAGTCCCATCCGGAGCATGTAAGAGTAGGAAACTATGTTGTAAGACCCAGAACCTGCAACAGAAAGTGCTTTGATTATTATATATAGAGGAGATTGATATTTATGGCAGAATCAATGAAAGGCTGGTGCAGAAGCCATCGATGCACCGAATTATCAAATCGTAATATCGGAGAGACCGTTACGGTAATGGGATGGGTACAAAAAAGCAGAAATAAAGGCGGTATTATTTTCGTTGATCTAAGGGACCGCTCAGGCATTATACAGATTATTTTTGAGGAAAGTGATGCGGGAAGTGAGAACTTTGCCAAAGCGGAGCATCTGAGAAGCGAATATGTGATAGCCGTAGTAGGTAAGGTGGAAGCAAGATCGGGTGCTGTAAATGAGAGCCTTAAGACAGGGGATATCGAGATTAGGGCAAGGGAGCTAAGGATTTTATCTGAAGCAGACACTCCTCCTTTTCCCGTTGAGGAAAATAGCAGGACCAAAGAGGAATTAAGGCTTAAATACAGATATCTCGACCTTAGAAGACCTGATCTTCAGAGAAATCTTATGCTTAGAAGCAAGGTGGCCGGAATTAGCCGTCAGTTTTTATATGAGGAAGGTTTCGTAGAGGTTGAGACACCGGTGCTGACAAAGAGTACACCGGAGGGAGCAAGAGATTATCTGGTTCCAAGCCGTGTTCATCCCGGGAACTTCTATGCACTGCCTCAGTCCCCACAGCTGTTTAAGCAGCTTCTTATGTGTGCAGGATATGACAGATATTTTCAGATAGCGAAATGCTTTCGTGATGAAGATTTAAGAGCAGACAGACAGCCTGAGTTTACCCAGATAGACATGGAAATGTCCTTTGTAGATGTGGATGACGTCATTGAAATAAATGAGAGACTGCTAAAGAGAATGTTTAAGGAAAGCATAGATATCGATATTGAGCTTCCAATTCAAAAAATTACCTATGCAGAGGCAATGGAAAGATTCGGTTCCGACAAGCCGGACATCAGATTTGGCATGGAGCTTAAGAATGTGTCCGATATTGTGAAGGGCTGTGGCTTTGGTGTATTTACCTCTGCTCTTGAAAAGGGAGGCTCGGTCCGTGGTATTAATGCAGAGGGACAGGCAGACATGCCAAGAAAGAGGATTGATGCTCTAATAGACTTTGTCAAGGATTTCGGGGCAAAGGGTCTTGCATATCTGGCAGTTAATCAGGACGGAACCTATAAGTCATCCTTTGCTAAATTCATGACAGAGGATGAGCTTGTCGCAATGGTAAATGCAATGAACGGTAAGCCCGGAGACCTATTGTTCTTTGCTGCCGATGAAGATGATATTGTATTTAATGTTCTGGGTAACCTAAGGCTTGAGCTTGCCAGGAATCTGGACCTCTTAAACAAGGATGAATATAAATTTATATGGGTAACTGAATTTCCTCTATTTGAGTACTCCGAAGAGGAAAAGAGATTTGTTGCAAAGCATCATCCGTTTACCATGCCTATGGAAGAGGATATTCATTTAATGGACACGGACCCCGGTAAGGTAAGAGCGAAAGCTTACGATATAGTATTAAACGGAACAGAGCTGGGTGGAGGTTCGGTAAGAATTCACCAAAGTGATATACAGGAGAAGATGTTTGAGGTACTGGGATTTACGAAGGAAGAGGCTTATGAGAGATTCGGCTTCCTGCTCAATGCATTCAAATACGGTGTTCCTCCTCATGCAGGTTTGGCATATGGATTCGACAGATTGATTATGCTTATAGCTAAAGAGGACAACATTCGTGATGTTATTGCATTTCCTAAGGTGAAGGATGCTTCATGTCTCATGACGGAAGCTCCGGGTGAAGTGGATGCTAAACAACTTGATGAGTTAGGCATACGATGTCAGACGCCATAACAGGTACCCATAAAAGGTACCTGGTACCGTTGAGAGGGTGCGTATAACGCACCCTTGTTTTATTGAATAGAAAGTTCTCATTCTTATCTGTGTTTTATGTTAAAGTCTTGACATAAATTTTAAATGGTGATATTATTGCTTTAAAACGAGGACGCTTTAAAGCGTTAAACTGAAAAAGACAAAGGGTAAAGAGAGGATAAGAAAGTGATAATTAAATTAATATTTTTAGTAAGCTTCTTTGCTATAATGATATTAATAGGCATATATGCACGGAAGCATGCTACGAATGTAGGAGATTTTGTGTTGGGGGGTAGAACTGTAGGCCCATGGTTAACAGCCTTTGCTTACGGCACCTCTTATTTTTCTGCTGTGGTATTTGTCGGATATGCCGGACAGTTTGGATGGAAATACGGTATATCAGCCACATGGATAGGCATAGGAAATGCATTTATCGGCAGTCTTTTAGCATGGGTGACATTGGGGAGACGTACAAGGGTTATGACAAACCATATAAAGTCAGCTACCATGCCTGATTTCTTTGGGAGCCGTTATGACAGTAAGGCACTTAAGATTACCGCGTCTGCAATATCCTTCGTATTTTTGGTACCATATACGGCCTCGGTTTATAATGGATTATCAAGGCTTTTCGAAATGGCATTCGATATACCGTACTGGTTATGCGTAATTGCGATGGCAGCTTTGACCGGTGTATATGTTATAATGGGTGGGTATATGGCAACAGCCATTAATGACTTCATACAAGGCGTTATAATGCTTATTGGTATCGTTGCAGTAATAGGTTCGGTGCTGAGTCAGCAGGGAGGATTTATATCAGCTATTGTTAAGCTTTCAGAAATTGGGAGTGATATTCCTGTAACTCTGGGTCAACAGGGAGCCTTCGCATCCTTCTTTGGTCCGGACCCCTTAAATTTACTTGGGGTAGTTATTCTTACATCCCTAGGGACCTGGGGACTGCCTCAGATGGTACATAAGTTTTATACCATTAATAATGAAAAATCAATAAAGACAGGAACCATTATATCAACAATATTTGCATTGATAATCGCAGGAGGAAGCTATTTTCTCGGAGGCTTTGGCAGACTGTTTAATAATCAGGCTATATACAGCGGAGAGGGTAAAATCATATATGATGCTATCGTGCCACACATGCTGCATAATCTATCGGATGTACTGATTGGTATAGTTGTTGTATTGGTGCTGTCTGCATCGATGTCAACCCTGTCAAGTCTGGTGCTTACCTCCAGCTCTACACTTACATTGGATTTTATAAAGGGAACCATCTATAAGGACATGAGTGAGAAAAGGCAGCTTGGGATTATGAGAGTATTCATAGTATTCTTTATTCTGGTATCCGTAATATTGGCTCTTGATCCGCCTGTATTTATTGCTCAGCTTATGAGTATATCATGGGGAGCATTAGCGGGAGCCTTCCTTGCACCGTTTTTATACGGACTCTACTGGAAGGGAGTTACCAAGGCTGCGGTATGGGCATGCTTTATATCGGGTGTAGGAATTACGACAAGCAATATGGTATTTGGATATATCGGCTCCCCTATAAATGCCGGAGCAATCGCTATGGTGGCAGGGCTGATTATTGTACCTATAGTAAGTCTGTTTACACCTAAAATACAAAAGCAAACGGTGGATTCAATATTTGAATGCTATGAAGAAACCGTTACTGTACGTAAGAAAAAATCCATACAGGAGTAAATTTAGTAGTAAAAAAATGATATTATAGAGGGAGATAGTAAAATGATTTGGGCTAAAGAAGAAACCCTTACAAGACAGGAAATAGAGGAAATCCAATTTACAAGACTAAAGAAAACCTTAAAGCGTATATACGAGAAGGTTCCGGCATATCAGAAGAAAATGGATGAAGCGGGAATTACATGCGATGATATTAAATCGCTTGATGATCTGTCTAAACTTCCGTTTACTGTGAAGCAGGATTTAAGGGATACTTATCCCTTTGGCATGTTTACGGTTCCAAAAAAGGAGCTTGTTCGTATTCATGCCTCCTCAGGCACAACGGGTAAGCCTACGGTGGTAGGATATACTAAAAATGATATGGAAATGTGGACAGAATGTGTATCTCGTATAGCTTGTATGGGAGGGGCATCGGCCGATGATGTGGCTCAGATTAGTTTTGGTTATGGAATGTTTACCGGAGCACTTGGACTTCATTATGGCTTAGAGAACATCGGAGCCAGTGTGGTACCGGTTTCATCCGGTAATACACAGAGGCAGATTATGTATATGCAGGATTTTGGTGCAACACTATTGGTTGCCACACCCTCATATGCATTACATATAGCCGAGGTTGCTAAGGATATGGGAATAGACCCGTCTAAGGATCTGAACGTAAAAATCGGTCTGTTTGGAGGAGAAGGAATGACCGAGCCTATGCGTGACGAGATGCATAGATTTTGGGGAAGTGATATGAAGGCGACTCAGAACTATGGTATGAGTGAATTGATAGGCCCCGGAGTATCCGGCGAGTGCCTGGAGCTTTGTGGAATGCACATCAATGAGGACCATTTTATTGCGGAGATTATTGATCCCGAAACCGGAGAGGTGCTGCCGCCGGGACAGAGGGGAGAGCTGGTCATATCCTGTATTACAAAGGAAGCGCTTCCTTTAATCAGATATCGTACCGGTGACATCTCAAGATTATTTTATGAGCCATGCAAATGTGGCAGGACCACCGTTCGAATGGAGAACCTGTCGGGCAGATCGGATGATATGCTGATAATTCGCGGAGTCAATGTATTTCCGAGCCAGATTGAGGAGGTACTTCTTAAGATTCAGGAAATCGGAGCCCATTATGAGATTATTGTAGACCGTAAGAATCACCTAGATACGATGGAGATAAAGGTAGAGCTTGTCGATGAGACACTTCTTGATTCATATGCAAAGCTTGGTGAACTGGAAAATAAAATCAAATTCAGTTTAAGGTCTGTACTTGGGCTTGACGCTATGATAAAATTAGTAGCACCAAGAAGTTTAAAGAGATTTGAAGGTAAGGCTAGAAGAGTTACGGATTTAAGACAAAAATAGCTTTATACATATGAAAGGGGAAACACAAGTGTCGGAAAAAGTATTAATGCTGGGTAATGAGGCTTTTGCCCGAGGAGCTTATGAGGCAGGCTGTAAGGTTTCGGCTGCATATCCCGGGACACCCAGCACAGAGATTAGTGAAAACATAGTAAAGTATGATGAGATAAATTCGGAGTGGTCACCTAATGAGAAGGTGGCTATGGAGGTAGCCATAGGAGCCTCCATAATAGGCGTAAGAGCTTTAGCATCAATGAAGCATGTCGGACTGAATGTTGCGGCAGACCCACTGTTTACCGCCTCATATATCGGTGTAACAGGTGGATTGGTTATAATCGTTGCAGATGATCCCGGACTGTACAGCTCGCAGAACGAACAGGATACCAGAGCAGTTGCAAGAGCGGCAAAGATACCGGTAATAGAGCCTGCTGACAGTAATGAGGCTAAGGAATTTACAAAGTTTGCCTTTGAATTAAGTGAGAAATATGATACACCGGTAATAGTAAGAAGCACCACAAGACTCTCCCATTCACAGGGGCTGGTGGAGCTTAATGACAGACTTGAGATAGAAGATAAGCCCTATGTAAGAAATGCAGCTAAGAATGTCATGATGCCCGGAAATGCCAAGAACAGGCATTTAGCCGTGGAAAGCAGAGAGATTGCTCTAATTAATGACAGCTGCGATTTTCCTATTAATACGGTGGAATATAATGACAGAAAGATTGGAGTTATAACCTCGGGGATTCCCTATCAATATGTTAAGGAAGCCCTTCCCGAAGCTTCAGTTCTTAAGCTGGGAATAGTCAATCCTCTGCCAAGAAAACTGATTGAGGAGTTCGCCTCCAAGGTAGATAAGCTATATATCGTAGAGGAGCTGGATCCCATTATTGAGGAACAGGTTAAGTCCTGGGGAATAAAAGCAGTCGGCAAGGAAATCCTTACGGTTCAGGGAGAATACTCTGCCAATATGCTTAGAAGAGCCATAAAGGGTGAAGAAATATCTGTAAAAGCACCTACTCAGGTGCCGAATCGCCCTCCTATTCTTTGCCCGGGATGTCCCCATAGAAGTGTTTTTACTGTTCTAAAGAAGCTGAAGCTTCGTGCGGCGGGAGATATCGGATGCTATACATTGGGAGCGGTTGCGCCCTTAAGTGTGGTTGATACGACCATATGTATGGGAGCCAGTATATCGTCACTTCATGGAATGGAAAAGGCTAGGGGTAAGGAGTATATTAAGGACTGGGTTGCGGTAATCGGAGATTCAACATTCCTGCATACCGGTGTTAATTCTCTTATGAATATGGTTTATAACAAGGGAACCGGAACAGTCCTGATACTGGATAATTCCACGACCGGAATGACGGGTCACCAGGACCATGCAGCAACAGGAAGGACTCTGAAGGGTGAAGCTACCCATATGATAGATTTGGAAAAATTGTGTTTAGCCATAGGTGTGCCTAATGTATATGTAATTAATGCCTTTGATACCAAGAAGCTTGAGGGAACCATAAAGGAGGCCGTGGCAATGGACGAAATTGCAGTGATTATTGCACAGGCTCCTTGTGCCTTACTTGATAAATCACCTATCTCTACGCAATATGTAATAGATCAGGATATATGCAGAAAATGCGGTCAATGCATGAAACCCGGATGTCCCGCTATAACCAAGAAGGAAAATGGAGATATCCTAATAAATGACACAATTTGTAACGGTTGCGGACTATGTGCAACCTTATGCAGATTTGACTCAATAAAAAGCGTAAAGTTAAGATAGGAGGACAGCCATGGAGACAAAAAATATTATGATAGTAGGCGTAGGTGGACAGGGAACCTTACTTACCAGCAGAATCCTTGGTGCCCTCACAATTCAGGCAGGCTATGACGTTAAACTGTCAGAGGTACACGGCATGGCTCAGCGCGGAGGAAGCGTGGTAACCTTTGTAAGATATGGCGACAAGGTAAATGAGCCCATAGTTGAGGAGGGGCAGGCGGATGTCCTGATTGCATTCGAAAAGCTGGAGGCATTAAGATATGTGCATTTTCTTAAGGCCAACGGTGCAATAGTAGTAAATGATCAACGAATAGATCCGATGCCTGTCGTCATAGGTGATGCAGAATATCCTCCAAACATATTGGAGGAGCTTTCAAAAATCCATAGAGTATTTAAAGTAAACGCCATAGAAGAGGCAAAAAAACTTGGTAACAGCAGAGTATTCAATGTAATCGTACTTGGGATTGCAGCTCAGCATATGGAATTTTCAAAGGATGAGTGGTTATCGGTGATAGAAAAGACCGTACCTCCAAAAACCATTGAAATTAATAAGAAGGCCTTTGAAGTCGGATATAATCTATAAGACGTCTGCGCCCGTAACCAAGGGATGTATGATGAGAAAGGGAGGGATAAAGGATGATTCGTCAACTGTCAATATTTATTCAGAATGAAATAGGAAGCGTAGCGGGAGTAACAGCTATATTAAAGGAAAATAATATTAATCTGAGGGCAATAGCCTCCTTTGATACACCACAGTTTGCCATACTCAGAATCGTAGTAGACCAGCCTGAAAAAGCAAAAACACTGCTTATCAACAGCGGATTTGCAGTTACAATGTCAGAGGCGATAGCCATTGAGTTGGAGGATAAACCCGGAGTACTTCATGATTTGCTTCAGGTAATCGCAGATGCAGGATTTGGAGTTAACTATATTTATTCCATAGTATTTCGAGATGGCAAAGTACCATTAATAATCATAAATACTGATAATCTGCAGGCTACAAAGGATATTTTAAAGGAAAAGGGATATTCGGTTGCTGAACAGGAGGATATTATATTATGATATGGAATGAAACGAAAGAGTGTATGAGCAGAGACGAAATCCTCAATATGCAAAGTGCCAGGCTCAAAAAGACCGTGAGCCGTGTTTATCACAACGTGGAATTCTATCGTAAAAAAATGCAGCAGCTAGGTCTTGAACCCGGTGATATTAAAGGAATAGAGGATTTAAATAAGCTGCCGTTTACAACGAAGGAGGATTTGAGGGATAATTATCCCTTTGGATTGTTTGCGGTACCGCAGTCAGAGGTAATCAGAGTTCATGCATCGTCCGGTACAACCGGTAAGGCGACTGTAGTGGGATATACCAGAAGAGATATTGAAATATGGCAGGAATGTGTAACGAGAGTGCTTGCCATGGCAGGCATAGGAGCTAACGACAGAATTCAGGTTGCATACGGATATGGACTCTTTACCGGAGGACTTGGTCTTCATTATGGTGCGGAGAACCTTGGAGCCACGGTTATTCCCATGTCCACCGGAAATACTCAAAGACTAATCACCATGATGGAGGATTTTGAGGTTACTGCAATTGCATGCACTCCTTCATATCTGCTACACATAGCGGAAACTCTTGAGGAAGTAGGTAAGACAGACAGTATAAAACTAAAGGCTGCAATCTGTGGAGCAGAGCCTTGGACAGACAATATGCGTAAGGAAATTGAGACAAAGCTTAACCTTAAAGCATATGATATCTATGGTCTAAGCGAGATTCTCGGACCGGGAGTGGCTGCTGATTGTGATGCCCATTGTGGATTACATGTATATGAGGATCATTTTGTTCCTGAAATAATCAATCCCGATACTCTGGCTCCATGCAAGGACGGAGAGGTTGGCGAATTGGTATTTACCACGATTACTAAGGAAGCCCTACCGCTTTTCAGATATAGAACTAAGGATTTAACAAGCATTACCTATGAACCCTGTGAATGTGGAAGAACACTTGCCAGAATATCCAGGTTCAAAGGACGTTCAGATGATATGCTTATTATCAGGGGCGTCAATGTATTCCCGTCCCAGGTAGAAGCAGCATTACTAGAGATGGGCGAAACGAGTCCGCATTATATACTGATAGTAGACAGAGTTAACAATCTGGATGTATTGGAAATTCAGGTTGAGGTTGAAGAGCGTTTCTTCTCGGATGAAATAAGAAAGCTGGAGGGCCTGACCAAGAAAATAGCCCATGTGCTTCAATCAGCCCTAGGCCTTTCCGTAAAGGTCACCCTGGTAGAGCCAAAAACCATAGCACGAAGCGAGGGAAAGGCAAAACGGGTAATCGATAAGAGAAAACTGATATAGGGTAAGGAACTTATGTATATGGAACAGTTAATCTAGTAAGGAGGTGTACAATGCTAATTAAACAGCTATCGGTATTTATTGAGAATAAGGAAGGTAGACTGGAAGGAGTTACTCAGGTACTAAAGGAGCATAATATCAATATAGCATCCTTCAGCCTGGCGGATACAGCCGAATATGGCATGCTAAGGATGATTGTATCCGATCCGGACGAGGGTAGGAGAGTTTTAAAGGAAGAGGGCTTTTCCACTAAGCTAACAGATGTAATAGCTGTAAAAATCCCTCAAAAACCCGGCACCCTGCATGAGGTATTAAAGATACTTTTTGAAGCAGGATTAAGCGTGGAATATATGTATACTCTGGCAACGGCAGGAAGAGATACCTCTATTATTATGAAGGCATCAGACTTAACCAAAGCATTGGACGTTCTAAAACAACATGAATATGAGGTTTGTACGGCAAAGGAAGCATATGAAATAAATAATATATCTACAAATAATGTTTGACACCACCAAGAAAGAGTGCTATGATGATTGTGTTGCCGAATAAACGGCAATTGAAATTATTATTTTTTGGAGGAATTTATTCATGAACAAAGGTACAGTAAAATGGTTTAACAATCAGAAGGGCTTTGGCTTTATATCTGATGAGCAGGGTAACGATGTATTCGTTCACTACACAGGCCTCAATATGGACGGCTTCAAATCTTTAGAAGAAGGCCAGGAAGTTGAGTTCGAAGTAGTACAGGGAGCCAAGGGACCTCAGGCAACTAACGTAGTAAGAATATAATCAAGATTGGGTTTACAATGTACCTTTTTCTAAACTATATATAAGTTTTAAAAATTGGATATATTGTTATAACGAATTTGATTAAAAAAATCCTTAAGGTTTATCCTTAAGGATTTTTTTGTGTTATTTTGTCTCATGCAATTTTTGGTTAAACAGCTCTAGAAGATGATAAAGAGGTTTAAAGAGAACCAATGCTATAAGATAGTTACTGACACAATGTATAATGTCAAATGGAATTCCGCTAATAATGCCTGACACTGCCATCGAGACGCCCCCTATAAAGAAGTACGGAATCGAACAGAGTGTACCAAAGGCCAGCCCAAAGGTCCCTGAGATTATAGCCCAGAAAAATGGTGAACGTTGGTCCTTAAACAGCATGGTTATAAGCATGAGGACAGTCCATACATATAGGTAGTTTATCCACCAGATTCCAAAGCCATATATAAATCCCTCAGCAATGACAAATATATAGATGACATATAATGTTTTCCACCCATATACCACCGTGCAAAGGATAATAAGTAAGGACACCAGCTCAATATTAGGCAGAAATGAAAGGCCTAACTGTAAGGCTATTATTAAAGCCGACATCAGTCCTATAACAGCAAGATCCTTAGTACGCATATTCATCTCACCTTTAATAGCCTTTCATAAGAGTTAATTCATATTTATCCTTATCCTGTATATGAATCATATCGACGCCATACTCAACATACTCACCGTTCTTTGTCAGACTCCACCATTCTTCTCTGGTTTCATCGGCTCTTATACCGTTTACCGTAGTAATATAAAATCCATAAGAACTGTTCAGGCCTCTAATCATTTCTTTTTCATCCAGCGCTTCCCGAAGTGTTATTGCATCGGTATATAAGGTGAATTCCTGTACATCTTCATCGGGTACTATAACCTGAATTGTAATCTTTTTACTGCCGTAAGAAACAGGATTATCTCTATTAATGAACAAATATAAAAGTAAAACCGTCAAAACAAATAATCCGATTGTCCCCAAAAAAACCTTTAAAAAATATTTTCCTTCTTTCATATAAGCTCCTTTCTTATTTTGGTGAAAAATAAAAAATCCATTCCCACAAATAGGAAAGGACAATAAAGAAAGCATCTTTATTGTACCCTTGTCCATGACTCGTGGAACTATTGGTACAGATTTTAAGCAGGTATTCTGACTTATGGATCATTGCTTATGCTCCCACCTTCCCGGATTTTCATAAATCAAATCAATCCAGTGGTATATGTAAGAAACATCTTACCGGGAGCAGGCTCCCCAATCACAGCGGCGAGACCGTACAGGTATTGCACCTGTTTCCCTTTTAAATCCGATAGCCAAAGCTTTCTTGGTATCAGATACTTAAAATCCTTCATTTTGCTTGAAATGACTGATATAAAAATACTATATATGGTAGTATTTTATGTACAGTAGCATTATATATTGTTTTTCAAGTATACACTATATGATAATGCTTGTCAATTAAGGAAATTTACTTGCAAGAATATTGGAAAATTAAAATCGGTATGATATAATATTCACCAATAAGTGTAATTAAATTATTATAATGAGGAGATAAGCCATGAAAATAACGAAAACACCATTCGGCACAACAAAAAACGGAGAGACAGCTACCCTGTATACAGTCACCAATAATATGGGCATGAAGGTATCCTTTACAGACTACGGAGCAAATATTGTAAGTATAATAGTTCCGGACAAGGAGGGCGAGTTTGAGGATATAGCATTAGGCTTTAAAAGTATTGGCGGATATGAAGTTAATGGTCCGGGATTTGGTTCCTTAATCGGAAGATGTGCCAACCGTATCGGAGGAGCCAGGTTTGAACTGAATGGCAAGGAATATACATTAGAGAAAAATGAGGGAAAAAATAATCTTCACAGCGGAAGTCCGGCATATAACAAAGTAATGTATGAGACTGAGATTTATGAGGAAGAGGACATGGTCAGTATAGAGTTCTCCAGGCTTAGTCCTCATATGGAACAGGGATTTCCCGGTAACTTAGATTTAACAGTAACCTATAGTCTGACGGAAAATAATGAGTTAGTAATTGAATACCATGCAGTATCTGATATGGATACCGTAGTAAATATGACCAACCATTCCTACTTTAATCTATCCGGTCATAACAGCGGAAGTATACTGGACCATAAGGTATGGATAAAGGCAAATCAGTTTACACCAACCTCAGATGATCTGATTCCTACCGGAGAGTATAGAGATGTAGAAGGAACACCCATGGATTTCAGACAATTAAAGAGAATCGGAGATAATATTGATGATGACTATGAACCGTTAAAACAGGCGGGAGGATATGACCATAATTATGTGCTCGATATAAGCCGGGATGAAGTGGAAAAGGTGGCTGAGCTTGTTGACGAGTCAACCGGTAGGGTAATGGAGATATTTACGGATAAGCCCGGTATGCAGTTCTATACGGCTAATATGCTTACACCGGTTGAAGACGGTAAGGATGGAGCCACATACGGAAAACGTACCGGAGTATGCTTTGAGACACAGCATTTTCCTAATGCCTGCAATATTAATACATTCCCGAATAGTATATTAAAGGCCGGACAGGAATATGAGTATGTTACGATATACAAATTTACATGTAGATAATTCTAACAAAAGGATGCCATCAAGTGGCATCCTTTTTGTACCAATATTATTTTGTGCCGTAAATACGATCCCCTGCATCACCAAGGCCGGGAAGAATATAGCCGTTTTCATTTAATCTATCATCCAAATTACCTATAAATATATCAACATCTGGGTGGGCTTTTTGTAATCGATCGACACCTTCCGGTGCTGCGATAAGACATAAAAAATAGATTTTTGTTATTCCTCGTCTTTTTAGAAGATCTATGGCTGCGACTGCCGAACCGCCTGTTGCGAGCATTGGATCTACAACAAACATTTCACGGTCTGACGCATCTGAGGGAAGTTTACAGAAGTATTCGACTGGTTCTAAGGTTTCTTCGTCTCTATATAAACCAATATGTCCTACTTTGGCATTGGGAATAAGATTTAAGATTCCGTCTGCCATATGAAGTCCGGCTCTAAGAATTGGTACAATACAAAGCTTCTTGCCTTCGATTTCTTTAGCAATAGTTTTTGTAAGAGGAGTCTCTATCTCTATCTCTTTGAGAGGAAGATTTCGGGTTGCTTCATAACAAATTAGCATTGCAACTTCAGTTACTAAATCCCTAAACTCCTTTGTTGAAGTGGTTTTACGTCTCATAATCCCAAGTTTATGGTGGATTAGTGGGTGATCCATAACTACTACGGCTGACATATTAATACCTCCTGATTATAGAATAAGTACGGAATGAAGAATTGCTTGCTAAAATTCCTAAACTTGATTATAACAAAAAAAACGACTATATAAAAGGTTTATTTTAATATATTTTAAATAAATGTATAAATAGCATGAATATGGTAAAATAAGGGAATTTTGCAGGTAAAACAGAACGATAAAACACAATAAAAAAGGCTCTCTGACAGAGCCAAAAAAAGAGGAGAAGCCCGGTAGAGGGGGGAGGGTAGCTGCCGGGCTTGTTTTATGAAAAAAATTATCTAATAGGCTAAATTTGATTATATCAATTCTTTAATAACTAATAACTTTTCTGTTAGGTCTATTATAGGTTTTAATTATGATGTTTGTGTGGATAGTTTATGAACAATTTGTTAATATTTTATTTGCATCATTATTTGACATATATTTTATGTTTTCGCATTTGTGGCTTTTTTGCCTTAAATAACATATGATATAATAAGAAAGATGTAGGATATTGTTGTCGATATTGGTATAATTCATTTTATAGGAAGCAGTAACATCAATTGCAGAGTTTTATTTTGTGTCCAATGTGAATAATAGTAGTAACAAACATTTAAAAACCATTCAACTTTAGGGAGCAGGTGGTTATATGGCTAATGTATTTAGAAAACTAATTAGAAAGGAATTAGGTGATATAAATTATCATCGCTATTCTTCCTTTATAAAGAAAGATATAAATAACCGAAGTGTTGACAGTCAGACTATATTTAACGACATGTATGAAAAACTAAAATGTCATGATCTTAAGTCAATATCAAAAATGCACAACAGACTTAATGATACTATGCTTCTGGCTTTTAGAATTACTAAGAACTTTTTCTTTGCATTTTTATTTTACCTAATTGCATCCTTATATCTATTTTTTCGTGATATGAGTCCGGAGCTAACTGTAATATCATTAATCCTTGTTAATATATGCTTTATCTATAAAACCTATGAATTTATATCGAATAAATTCTGCTATATAGATGCCCAAATAATTCTTGTATATAAGGCAGTGCTGGATCGGATTATTATTAATGAGCGAAAAGGTATGAGTGAAAAGTAGTTAAGATAAGAATAATAAAGTAAGCGAATATAAAT
>JAAYTK010000094.1 GCA_012523775.1 Clostridiales bacterium
AGCAATGATATCAGCGTTGTTTGATTTTTCTTTTTTCTTTTAGCCACTATCGTCTCCTCCTCCTAACAACGATAACAATACCCGCCGCAATTACAATTACGGGCACCACGATTGTTGTCAGAGATGCCCAGAACCTTACAGGCTTCTGAGTGATATTTAACGGCTCAGGATAAAGATATCTTGGCCTTACGCTTATGGTTTCAAGCTCTCCCACAAGATTTCCTATCGTACTGACAAGTAATGAAAAATTGCCGTATTCATTAAGCAAGCTGTCAGAGAATATTCCTGAGGATGAATAGACTGCCATGGTTGATGTGATTCCCTCAAATGTATCACTGGAAAGAACACCGAGATAAAACGGTCCGTCTATATCCCCCTCTTCCTTAAGGAGAGTCTCAGGATTAAGATTAACTTTGGAGTATGCCTTATCAGAGGTCACTAATAACGGTTCTATGGTTAATGAGCTTCTGACATTGTCCATCGTGGTTAATCCTGAAGAAGTCGGTGTAAACACCAGACGATTACTGTTAATCAGATTACCTGTTATACTATGCTCTAAGACCTCAGGGACAATATATCTGGGATATAGAGGAACATGTCGATTGCTGTCACCCTCACATATGATACCCTTCTCCAGCTGAATTCCGTAATAATTTATAAGGGAATTCAGATTTTTCAAATCCTGAGCATTATAATCCAATACGATTACTGCGTTACCGCCTGCTGCCATATAATTCTTTACCATCTCCATCTCGGTATCAGAGAAGTCAAGAATAGGCGCATTAATAACAAGTATATCGCAGTCCTCAGGAATCTGCTCTATGGTCAAGGTCTGAAGTGAATTAATTGCAATATTCATTCTGGACATGGTGTCCTTGAATATCTCACCGATTTCGAATTCATCATGACCTACTGTGTAATATACCGTCGGTATATTAGGATTGGTTACATACTGAATAGCGGATATAAGCTTGCCCTCCACATCAATACCTACCGTGTGATACTGAAATGTCTGTTGTGAGAATTCCTGAACCAACATCTCTTTATGATCCACATATTTCGCCTGCTTCGTTTCATTATTCACGACAAGGAAGCTGTTAACGGCAACTTCATCGTCCACATACTCCGCAGCGAACCCCGGGTATTGAATAGGGTCCTTCTGTTCCAGACTTATACGGTCAGACAAACTGTCGAACTTCTCGGCTATCCTAAGAAACATAGGCGACTCCTTACCGGGCTCTACCAGGTAATAGATTGTTACATCGCCCTCCATATTCTTAACATATTCCTTGGTATCCTTAGTGATTGTGTAGATACCCTCACTGCTTAAATCAATCTTTAAATCAAATTCGGTTATAATCAGATTTATAAGCAAAACCACTGCAATTACTACCGCAGATATTATCGATACATATGCCCCGCTTTTAAAGCTTCTTCCTGAAAAGGAAGCCTTAAATTTATTAAATATATTATTGTCCTTCATCGCTTCCTCCTCCTAACTCCATCTCTTTTTCTTAATTACCTGGGTTGACATGAACAAGAAAACAAATATTATACTCAGGTAATAAATGATATCTGCCAAATCCAAAATACCCATGTAGAAGTTATTAAAGCGTGCCGTGGCAGAGAGCCAGCTAAATACCTTTATAATAGCACCGTCATATAGGGTCGGCTTATACATATATAAGGCAGTCAGGACGGCCGTTCCGATTATACCGATTCCTATAGATACCGACATGTTACGCATCATAATCCATAGTATCAGACAAATAACAAGCAATAACACGATAAAGAAGATAAGTGCGGTTCTGTGATTGGTTGATAAGCTGCTTGCTATTCCCTCCATGAACAGGGTTATGAAGAATACTATAAAGGTAATTACCGCCGCAACCACCTGACTGTCGGTTAAGGATGAGAGGAATAAACCCATGGCAAGATAAGCCCCTCCCAACAGTAAAAAGCCAATGATACTCGCATATGAGGAAGCATATGGAACCTGACCGTACCTTGACATAATCAGGGGATAAGTACTGATAACCGCAATTACGATAAACAGAATGGTAAATATCGCAAGGAATTTACCCATAATTATATCTCCTGCCGTGACCGGAGATGTAAGTAAAAGCTGCTCAGTCTTTTGCCTATTCTCTTCGGCAATTATACGCATCGTCAATAACGGTACGAGTAATACGAATACAAAGCTGACATTCGCTATTGTATATTCGAAATTAGCCGCTCCTGTAAGTAGATTGTTCATATAAAAGAAAAATCCAATAATAGCTAAGAATAAAGCTATAAATACATATCCAATCATAGAAGTAAAATAAGACCGTAACTCTTTCTTATAAATCGCCAGCATCTGCCTTTACCTCCTCTTCATCGGTTGATTCTGAATCCTCGGATGGTTCGCTCACGGTATCATAATCCTCTGTAACTTTAATGAAGATGTCCTCAAGACTCATGCGGGTGGACTGCATCTCCAGAATAGGAGTTCTTATACTGCTCATGCTAAAGAAAACATCCTCCCTGATATCCACATCCTCATCACATGACAGAGTAAGGTTTACGGTCCCTTCCTCCAAGGCTTCTGTTTCCTGAATATTATTAATTTTATCTATCTTACCAAGCTCTTTAATCACCGTATCTTTGTCGCCTTTGACCACCAGCTTAAGACCGCCTGTGGAACCGAAGTGCATACTCAGATTGTCCGGCTTATCCTGTAATATGAATTTGCCCTTGTCAATTATCAGGATGGTGTCACAGACTGCATTCACCTCTTGCATAATATGGGAGCTAAGAATAACAGTATGATTCACACTAAGCTCACGGATTAACTCTCTTATTTCAATGATTTGTTTTGGGTCAAGACCAACCGTAGGCTCATCAAGAATTATCAGCTCAGGATACCCCATAATAGCCTGTGCAAGACCTACCCTCTGCTTATAACCCTTAGACAGGTGCCTAATCAGTCTTCCCTTCACATCACTTATCTTGGTGGTCTGCATTATGTCTTCCACCATCTGCTTTCTTTCTGACCTCTTAACCTTCTTAATATCTGCTACAAAATTCAGATATTCCAAAACTGTCAGGTCAGGATATAGGGGTGGAAATTCAGGAAGATATCCTATCATCCTTTTAACTTCCTCGGGCTCCTCAAATACATCAAGCCCATTAACAGTAACCGTTCCCTCCGTTGCAGATATATAGCCTGTGATGATATTCATGGTTGTGGACTTTCCCGCTCCGTTGGGACCTAAAAATCCAAGAACCTGTCCCTTGTTTACGATAAAGGATAAATTATCCACAGCGGTATGATTTCCAAATCGCTTTACTAGATTTTTTACCTCAATCAAAACAGTCTCCTCCTTGTACTTTAATCCCTTTTTCTGCTATATATAATACAATAAGAATACGAAAAATTTGTGAACAAAACAATAGAAATTCTATTGCTTATTTACATGATAAAACCCTAAATATCATGAATGAAATGACATTGTATAATACAAATGATTCATATCATAATTTTAGGGTTTAGCAAATTAATATTATCCAATAACATCTTTCATGGTATACATTCCGGGTGCCTTTCCCGCCAGAAATTTAGCGGCCTGTATAGCGCCCTTAGCGAATATATCCTTTGAGTACGCAGTATGCCTTATCTCAACAACCTCATCACTTCCGGCAAATATAATATCATGCTCACCGACTATGGTACCTCCCCTAACCGATGATAAGCCGATTTCATTCTTTGCTCTGGGTGCACGAATATCGGTACGGTCATATACATATTCGTATTGGTGGTTCAAGGCTTCATTAATCGATTCAGCCAAGGCAAGGGCCGTTCCGGACGGGGCATCCACCTTCTTATTGTGATGTTTCTCCACAATCTCGATATCGAAGCCTGAATCAGTAAGAACTTTTGC
>JAAYTK010000095.1 GCA_012523775.1 Clostridiales bacterium
AAAAAATGGATGAAAGAATTAAAACATTAGCACATAATCTGGTAAACTTTTCTATGGAAGTAAAGGAAGGAGACAAGGTATACGTACATCATATCGGAGAGTCAACAGAGGGCTTAGCGAGACAGATTGTCAAGGAAGTATATAAGGTAGGCGGAGTACCCTTCGTTCACTACACTAATCCCAGACTGCAAAGAGAGGTATTATTAAACTGTACAGAGGAGCAGATGTCATTAATGGCAAAGATTGATGCCGCTGAAATGGATCAAATGGACTGCTATGTAGGCATAAGAGGCTCGGATAATATAGCTGAGAATGCCGATGTACCGCAGGATAAAATGAAGCTTTACGAGACCTACTATCAGACCCCTGTACATCATGATATTCGTGTTAAGAAGACCAGATGGGTTGTTCTTCGTTATCCGAATGCTTCAATGTCACAGTTGGCAGGAATGAGTCAGGAGGCTTTCGAGGATTTCTACTTTAGGGTATGTAATTTGGACTATGGTAAAATGGATGAGGCAATGAAGAACCTTATTGACTATATGAATAGAACGGATAAGGTGAGAATTGTCGGACCCGGCACAGATTTAAGCTTTTCAATCAAAAATATACCAGCCGTTCCCTGTTCCGGAAAAAGAAATATCCCTGATGGAGAGGTGTATACGGCACCGGTAAGAGACAGTGTCAACGGAGTACTAACCTATAATACCCCGGCTGTATTTCAGGGATTTACTTTTGAGAACATATCATTTCGTTTTGAAAACGGTAAGATTGTCGAGGCGACTTCGAACGACACTGCAAGAATTAATGACGTACTGAATACAGATGAGGGTGCCCGCTATATTGGTGAATTTGCTATAGGTGTCAACCCCTATATTCTTAAGCCAATGAAGGATACTTTGTTTGACGAGAAAATCATGGGTTCCTTCCATTTTACACCCGGAAATTGCTATGAAGAGGAAGCGCCTAACGGAAACAGTTCTGCTATTCATTGGGATTTGGTATGCATCCAAACACCCGAATATGGTGGCGGCGAGATTTATTTTGATGATGTATTAATCCGTAAGGATGGTAGATTTGTTGTCAAGGAGTTGGAGTGCTTAAATCCTGAAAATTTAGTCTAAGAAGGTGATTTTCAATGAAGCTTTTGACGGCAGCGGTACCCTGTTATAACTCGGCAGCATATATGAGACGTGCTATTGATACGTTGTTGACAGGGGGAAATGATATAGAGATTATCATTGTAAACGATGGATCAAAGGATGAGACAGAAGAAATAGCATTGGAATACCGGGAGAAATATCCGGAGATTGTCCGCGTTATTTCACAGGAGAACGGTGGGCATGGAGAAGCCGTTAACACGGGACTTGCTAATGCTACCGGCCTATATTTTAAAGTGCTGGACAGTGACGATTGGGTAAGTGAAAATGCACTGCAGGATGTTTTAAATAAGTTAAAGGAACTGATTGCGGACGGTAATAGTCCGGATTTGTTCCTGGCTAATTATGTTTATGAGAAGGTTGGAGCAAAACGTAAGAAGGTTATTAATTATAATTGGGCTCTTCCCAAGAACCGGATATTTACATGGGATGAAATCATGCATTTTAGGCAGAGCCAGAACATCCTAATGCACTCCACGATATATCGTACTAAGCTTTTAAAGGATTGTGGAATGAAGCTTCCAAAGCATACATTCTATGTGGACAATATATTTGTATATCAGCCGCTTCCCTTCGTGAAAACTCTCTATTATATGGATGTTAATCTATACCGTTACTTTATCGGAAGATCCGATCAGTCAGTCAATGAGAAGGTGATGATTAGCAGAATAGACCAACAGCTAAAGGTCACAAGAATCATGATTGAATCTCATGACCTGACACAAATAAAGAGTAAGAAGCTAAGAAATTATATGATAAAGTATTTATCTATGATGATGGTAATCTGCTCGGTATTTCTGATAAAAGAGGGTAGTGATGAGAGCATTAAGAAAAAGCAGGAGCTTTGGAATTATCTGAAGGATCAAAACAGATGGCTTTATAAAAGGATTAGATCCCATATACTCGGCCGTTCGGTGGATCTTCCCGGAAGGTTTGGCCGCAGAGTAGTCGAGTTGGGATATGATATAGCAAGAAAGATTTATGGATTCAATTAAATCTCCGGTAATTAAAGAGGTTATATAATAATAAGCAGGGGTTGTTTCAAAAATAATAAGGAGGATGCTTATATGCTTGATATGCATCCTCCTGGTATTATTTTGAAGCATCCCCTTATATGATTTAGCTAGACATTAGACAACTTGCTGTCTGCTTCCTTAAGCACTCTGTGGCGGTCAGGCAGATATATAAATGCGTACATGATGATGCTCAAAATGATTCCTCCGAATATGTCAAGAACCGAATGCTGCTTTAAGAATACGGTTGACATACAGATTAATACTGTCAGTATAAAGGTAGATATCTGAAGCCATATGATGTTTCGCAGGGATTCGCTTTTTCTGATTGCAATCATAGCTCCAATGGAATTATATACATGGATACTTGGAAATACATTTGTGGCAGTATCTAATTTATACAGCCTTCTTATTATATCGATAAAAATATTATTTCTTCCGAGAGTATTCAGATTCACCCTAAGATAGTGACCGTTAGGCCATATGGTATATATAATCAAGCAAATTGTCATTCCGATAAAAAGAAAGGCACAGCATTTATAAAAGTCCTGTTTTGAGGTCAGAAAAAAGTAAGCAACAGTTATGAAAATGTATAAAAACCATAGGGCATATGGTATTATAAATATTTCCATGAATGGTATATACTTATCCAATGTTGAATGAATCGGTGTAAAATCTGTGGTTACGGTACGCTCCAGATAAGTAAACCAAATCATATAGATAAAAAAATATACAAGGATTAATCCATGTTTATATTTTTTATAGGTATGTATTAGCTTGTTTTTAATTTTCATGCAGATACCTCAATTCCGAATAATTATATAACATCATTTTGTAGAAAGTAGTATAGCACAAATTCCTATTCTCTACAATATACAGAAAATTACATTAAGAATAACTTAAGAATATTTTAATAATTTATAAGAGAGAATGATTAAAAGAAGATGGACAGGTAGCGATATAATATTTATAATAGAATAATAATGGTAATATATAGGAGACTAATATTGGGGAATTATCCCTTGTTATATACCAGACATTTTAAAGGAGGCAGAAATATATGAAAAGAATATTTTTAGTGGTTTTAGACAGTGTGGGTATCGGTGAATTACCCGATGCCAAGGAATATAATGATGAGGGAAGTCATACTTTATATGGCGCCTCAAAGAGCGAATTTTTTAATATGCCTAACATGGAAAAGCTTGGTTTGTTCAATATAACAGGAGTAAAGGAAAGGTTTCAAAATATGGATTTATCCAAGGGCTTTGATGGAAGTATTGCCAGACTCGCCGAGAAATCCAAGGGAAAGGATACTACCACAGGGCACTGGGAAATCGCAGGTATAATTTCAAAATCACCATTTCCTACCTATCCTAACGGATTTCCGGAAGAAGTGATAAGAGAATTTGAGAAAAAAACCGGCAGGAAGGCACTGTGCAATCTGCCCTATTCAGGAACCGAGGTTATACTCGAATATGGAAGAGAACACATGGAAACGGGAGCTCTTATAGTTTATACCTCCGCTGACAGTGTATTTCAAATTGCGGCCCATGAGGAGGTTGTTCCGGTTAAAGAGCTGTATAGGTATTGTGAGATAGCAAGAGATATGCTTCAGGGAGAACATGGTGTAGGCCGTGTAATAGCAAGGCCATTCGTGGGTGAATATCCCAACTATACCAGAACTGCCAATCGACATGATTATTCACTGGCTCCTTCACTGACTATGCTTGATCAATTGGCAGACTCAGGATTGGATGTTCTGGGTGTCGGAAAGATCTATGATATATTCGCAGGAAAGGGTATTACCGATACCGTTCGTACTAAGAGTAATGAAGAGGGAATCGAAAAGCTGATTGAAAGAATTAACAGAGAATTTACCGGATTGTGTTTTGTAAATCTTGTGGATTTCGATATGGTATATGGACATCGGAATGATTCGGACGGATATGCGAAGGCTCTTAGCTATTTTGACAGTCAGTTACCCAGAATCCTCGAAGCACTTAAAGATGATGATATTCTTATTATTACTGCAGACCATGGCTGTGATCCGTCCACACCATCTACGGATCATTCCAGAGAATACGTTCCTATGATTGCATACGGAAAGCGGATAAAAAGGAATAATGATCTTGGAACAAGGGAAAGCTTCGCTGATATAGCTGCTACAATTCTGGAATATTTTAATGTTAAACAACAGGTTGCAGGGACATCATTTTTAAAGGATATTCTGAAGGAGTAAGACATTCATGGGAAGCAGATTAGTACATCCGTTAGCCCCGGTATTCAATGAGGATTCGAATATTCTTATATTAGGGTCCTTTCCTTCGGTTAAGTCCAGAGAAGGCGAATTTTTCTATCATCATCCGCAGAATCGATTTTGGCGGGTAATAAGCACCGTTTTTAATGAGGAGTTGCCGGAAACCGTAGAAGAAAAGAGAAATATTCTATTAAGAAACAATATAGCATTGTGGGATGTTGTACAAAGCTGCGAAATTACGGGTTCGGCTGATATCAGTATTAAGAATGTTATTCCGAATGATATCATGCCTATCTTAGAAAAGGCTAAAATTCAAGTACTATATGCCAACGGTGGAACGGCTTATAGACTGTATAAAAGATATATCTTCAACCATAGCAAAAGAGAAATTATTCTGCTTCCGTCTACAAGTCCCGCCAATGCTTCATATTCATTGGACAGACTTATAGAGGCATGGAAGGTTATCAGGCTTTGATCATAAGGAGGGGAGAATTTGAGAATTGTCATACAAAGGGTTTCGGAAGCAAAGGTAGAAGTAGAAGGAAGAATCACAGGTCATATCGGCAGGGGATATCTTATTCTCCTTGGGGTGGGCAAGGACGATGATAAGAAGGTTGCTGACCGCTATATAGATAAGATTCTTAAACTAAGAATTTTTGCCGATGAAAACGGCAAAACCAATCTTTCCCTTAAGGATGTGCAGGGTGAGGTTTTGGTTGTGTCACAATTTACTCTGTATGCCGATTGCAGAAAGGGGAACAGACCGGATTTTATAAATGCGGGCTCTGCACAAAAGGCCGAGGAATTATATCAGTATTTTCTGAAGCAAATCAAGGAGAAATTGGGTAAGGTAGAAAGCGGTGAATTTGGAGCCGAAATGAAGGTTTCTTTGGTTAATGACGGGCCGTTTACCATTATATTAAATGAGGACTTGGTTCAATAATTTAATTTAATTTTAATCTAATATTAAGGTAAATTTCTAAATTTATATATAAAATAATATGTAAAGGTTCAGTTTTGCAAAGGCTTAATAATAAAAGGATAGGTGGGATGACATGATTCAAATTAATGAACTAACAAAGGTTTACAAATTAACCAAAAAACAGATGATGGAACAAAAAACAAAAAAGAACATGATGAAAGCCGTAGATAAGCTAAGCTTAACCTCAAAGCCGGGAGAAATTTATGGGCTTCTCGGACCGAATGGTGCCGGAAAGACGACGGCTCTTCGTTGTATTGCCACTTTACTAAAACCCACTCAGGGAGAAATTACGGTAAAAGGGTATGATACAGTAAGGGATTCTGAAAATGTCAGAAAGAAGATTGGTTTTTTGACCAATGAGATTAAGCTGGACCCTCAGTTTTCACCAAAGTATATGTTTGGCTTTTTTGGCAGACTTCATGGTCTCGATGAAAAGACAATCGATGAAAGAAGAGAGGAATTATTCTCGTATTTTGGTATCAAGGACTTTGAAGATAAGAAGATTGATGAGCTTTCTTCGGGTATGAAGCAAAAAGCATCAATAGCGGTAAGCCTTGTACATAATCCGGAGGTTGTTATATTTGATGAACCTACAAACGGCCTTGATATTGTGACAGCAAGAAATGTGACAGATTATCTAAAACTCCTTAAGAATGAAGGTAGGACGGTTATTATTTCCACCCATATCATGACAGAAGCCGAGAAACTTTGCGACAGAATAGGTATTATTATAAACGGTGTACTGGTTATGGAAGGGACTTTGGCTGAAATACTTGAAAAGACCAATTCAAAGGATCTTGAGGATGCGTTTTTTGAGCTGTATAAAACACATAGTAAGGAGGAGGAATAAGATGGATGGAGTAAAAAATATTGTTAAAAAGGAATTAACCAGAGTATTTACGGATAAGAAATTAATTATTAGTCTGTTTATTCTTCCGGGTGTGCTTATTATGGTTATGTACAGCATTATGGGAGGCTTGATATCTAATCTTCAGAAGGATATCGAGACTCATATCCCCACAGTATATATTCAGAATGCTCCCGATGATTTGGATAATATTATTGATTCCGTCAGTTACATAGGGGATATAACATATATAAGCTCAAATGATTCAACAGATTCTATAAAAGACGGAATATTAAAAGGTGAAATTGACTTATTGGTTATATTTGATGAGGATTTTACTGATAAGATCTATAGTTACAAAGAGGTGGGCGACCCTATTCCTGAGGTCAGAACATTTTATAATCCGTCCGAGGATTACTCAAATGCCGCAAAGGGTAATTTTATAGCATCCGTATTAAATACATATCAACAGTCATTACTGGCAGAAAGATTGGGCAATATTGAACAGCTACAGGTATTTCATATTGACCGAAATCCTGAGGCAGGTATAATTATTGATGAGAGTAAAGCGACAGGCAAGTTCCTGGCTATGCTTTTACCATTCCTTATCAACATAATGCTTTTCCAGGGAGCCATGGGACTGGGTATGGATACCATTACCGGTGAAAAAGAAAGAGGTACCCTTTCCAGTATGCTACTTTCACCGATTAAACGAAGCCAGATTGTGTTTGGTAAGCTGATTTCTTTGGGAATTTTAACAAGCCTGTCTGCAGTTATATATACTGTATCGGTTGTTATAGGAATTCAGAGGTTATCAGGTGAAGCCATGGATATGAATATTAAGTTTTCACCGATTCAGATTATACAGCTGTTTGTTTTACTGATTATATTGGTTTATCTGTATGTATCCATGGTATCATTGATGGCGGTGTATGCCAGAACTCAGAAGGAGGCAGGAACTTATATAACTCCTCTGTATATTCTGGTAATGCTGGGTAGTATAATGACCATGTTCTCCAGTGGAGGAGAGAAGGAGCTCCAATTTTATGCGATTCCCATATATAACGGTGCCATCGCAATGCAGGATTTGCTTGTAGGTGAGCTTACTATGGCTAAGTTCGGTATAACTGTAGGTTCACTTGCTTTAGTAGCATTTTTGCTCACAACACTAATAACCAAAGCATTTAACAGTGAGAGAGTTATGTTTAATGCTTAACCAATCGGGAATTTTACATAGAATTAGGAAGATAGGAGCACGGGATTATGCCGACAATCTGGGATGATTTACTCATTATAATGATATTCTTAGTACCCTTCCTGCTTATACAGATATTTCTTTCGATCAGAAAAAGAATTATATGGGGATTTGTTATCCCGATTTTATGGACTGTGTTAGGAGTATGGATGATCATAAGCAACCGAAGGAATGAGAGTAGTCATATCCCCGAGCTGATATTATTCTATCTCATTGGAGACTTGATATTTATAGGTATTCTTTTTCTGATAAAACATTTAAGAAAAAGAAGCCATATGATTTAAGAACAGAAGCTTATTATTGGAGAATGTCAGGATGGCTGAAAGAGCCTCTTGGCATTCTTTTTGTAAAGAAAAATATTAAATCATAGGAACATACTTTAGTATTACAACAATATATATATTACTATAGAAGCAAAATCATGTTTTTCTACTATTGTTGTGATGAGGTGTTATAAATGGTTCTGGAGGGAAGAGATCGAATAATAAGTGAAGATTATGCGGATCTAATTATCGAATATAATGGAGATACGAGTGTCTTTGAGCAGTTTCCGGACAGTACCGTTCAAATAATTAATATTCAATATGCATTTGTGCATGTACCTGTCAGTTTTATAAGACAGGATATTGTATTCAGATTCGGATATTCTGTTCTTCCAAGATGTTTCGGAATTATCAGTGAATCCAGCTTAGAATCATCGGGTGTATTTCGACTAAGAAACATACCGATATTTAATCTAAGAGGGCAGGGTGTCTTAGTCGGCATAATAGATACAGGAGTGGATTATACCAATCCTGTTTTTCAGTATGCAGATAGGACCACCAGAATTGTATCTATCTGGGATCAGACAATAGTAAGTGATAATCCTCCTCAAAATATGGTATATGGGACAGAGTTTACCAGAGATCAGATTAATGAAGCCTTACAAAGTGAAGACCCTTTATCGATTGTTCCCAGTACGGATGAAAACGGACATGGTACTATGATAGCCGGAATTGCAGGGGGCAATGAGGTTTCAGAAAGCGGATTCTTTGGTGTGGCTCCGGATGTTGAGTTTATAGTTGTAAAGCTTAAGCCAGCCAAGCAGTTTCTGCGAAATTTTTTTTATATACCTGCCGATGCTGTATGCTTTCAGGAAACTGATATATTGCAGGGATTTACATACCTATATGAAACTTCATTAAGGTATGGTCGTCCTATAGTTATATGTTTGGCACTTGGAAGCTCTCAGGGAGCTCATGACGGATTAGGAACCTTAAGTACTTATATTTCAAGAGAGGCATCGTCACCCGGAATAGGTGTGGTAGTAGCTGCAGGGAATGAGGGTAATGCCAGGAGACATTACAGCGGAACAATTAATTCTGCCACAGGATATGATACGGTAGAGCTGAATGTGGCAGAAAACGAGCCCGGGTTTTCCATGGAGCTTTGGGGATCTTCTCCGGACGTGTATTCCATAGATATTCTGACTCCTTCGGGTGAGTATATTCCGCGGATAGCGGCGGGAAGAGATGAACATAGAGTTATAACATTTATATTTGAGGCGACTGTTATATACATTGATTATCAAATGGTGGAATCCCAGAGCGGTGATCAGCTTATTTTGGTTCGCTTTGAAGATCCAAGTCCCGGAATTTGGCGATTTAATGTATATGAAAGAGGGGGCTTGAATCTGGGATTTAACATATGGCTTCCAATGGAGGGATTCATTTCCGATGACACATATTTTATTCGTTCAGACCCTTTTATCACCATCCTGACCTTGGGAAATTCCATAAATCCCTTGGTGGTAACGGCGTACAATGATGGGGATGACAGCTTATATCTTAATTCCAGCCGGGGCTTTACAAGAATAGACAGAATTAAGCCTGAAGTGGCGGCTCCGGGTGTAAATGTTATCGGTCCGACTCTGGGTGGAGGATTTGCTCCGTATACAGGAACCAGCGTAGCTGCCGCGCATACGACCGGAATAGCCGCCCTTATTTATGAATGGGCAATCGTAAGGGGTAATCTGCCTGCTATGAGCACCGTAGAAATGAAAAATCTTGTAATTAGAGGGGCGAGAAGAAATATTAATACAGTATATCCAAATCGTGATTGGGGTTATGGAATACTCGACATATTTAACGTATATGATGCACTTCGTGGTGGACTCAGCATTTAAGGGGGGTATTCTATGATAGATGAGGATAGGACTAGAATTATAGGAGATGAATATTTTGATCTTATAGTTAAATATAGGACTAATACTCAGGTTTTAAATTTGTTTGAAGATGCAACGCTTCATATAATGAACGATCTTTATGCAGTACTTCATGTGCCAGTTGAACAGTTTTTGGAGAAGCTTAGCAGTATACGATATGCAGAGATTCCGCTTTTATTTGGTCTGACTGATGAGGTGAGCTTGGATGCCACACGGGTATTGGACCTTAGAAGAACTGCAGCGTTTAACTTAAAAGGAGAAGGCGTAATAATAGCCATCATAGATACAGGTATAGATTACACCAATCCGATTTTTCGTAGGCCTGACGGAACCACAAAGATAATATCTATCTGGGATCAGTCGATTCATACGGGACCTTCACCGGAGGAAGCCAATTTCGGTACAATATATACAGCGGAGCAAATAAATCAAGCACTTATTTCAGATGACCCCTTTGCCATTGTACCCAGTGTGGATGAGAACGGTCATGGAACCATGCTTGCCGGCATAGCCGCCGGAAATGACGTGGAGGAAGAAGATTTTTATGGCGTGGCGCCCGATAGTGACTTGGTGATAGTTAAGCTTAGGAATGCAAAGCAAAGCGTAAGAAATTTCTTTTTGGTACCTGAAACTAGTATTTGTTTTCAGGAAAACCATATAATGTGGGCAATGCAATACTGCGTAGATGTTGCAAGGCAGCTTAACAGGCCTCTGGTAATCTGTCTCGGGTTCGGGAGCTCACAGGGAGGTCATACGGGTCGTTCCCCGGTCAGTGTGATAGTAAACATTTTAGCCGATATTCCTAATACGGGTATCGTAATTTCGGCAGGAAATGAGGGGAATATGGCAAGGCATTATTACGGAGAAATAGACCCCCAGATTGGAAGTAATACAGTGGAGCTTAACGTTAGCGAAGAAGATAAAGGGTTTACCATAGAATTATGGGGAAATCCACCTGGCATATATTCGGTTGATATTTTATCACCTTCAGGGGAGTATATTCCGCGAATTCCTCCCGCACTTATGGTTAGCAGAGTGATTTCATTTATATTTGAAACCACCAGAATATTTGTAAATTATCAGCTAATCGAATCACAGACAGGAGATCAGCTTATACTATTTAGGTTTGAAAATGCTTCGGCGGGTATATGGAGGTTTAATGTATACGGACATGGAGATATGGCCACAGGATTTCATATGTGGCTTCCCATGGGAGATTTTATTACAAGAGATACGTATTTTATTCAGCCTAATATATATACAACTGTTTTGGACCCGGGAACCGCTATAATTCCGATAACGGTAACCACATACAATCCGATCAATGAAAATCTGTATGTTAATTCCAGCAGAGGATTTACCCGTGACAATATAATAAAACCGGAGATAGCCGCACCGGGTGTTAATTATCTAGCGCCTACATTAAGTCATACCTTCGAGCCTTTTACAGGAACATCGGTGTCCACGGCACATACGGCCGGAGTAGTAGCCCTAATGCTGGAATGGGGAACAGTAAGAGGTAATGACCCCGGCATGGATTCAGGGGAATTAAAGAATCATTTGATTCGAGGAGCCAGAAGAAGAGCAAACATTGTTTATCCTAACAGAGATTGGGGATATGGAATTTTGGATATAATAAATGTGTTTGAAAGCATGAGAGTCGATTCCAGGTTTTAAATAAATTTAAATATAAATAATGATTGGTAAATGTATAAACTTTCCCATTTTACAAACAATATTAGTAGATGAAGTATTAATAACAATTAACTTTAAATTAACGAATAATAAGATGGAGGAAGATATATATGAAGGCTACTGGTATTGTGAGAAGAATAGATGATCTTGGTCGTGTTGTGGTACCGAAGGAGATAAGACGTACGTTAAGAATCAGGGAAGGAGATCCTTTAGAAATATTTACCGATAGAGAAGGCGAAATAATTTTAAAGAAATACTCACCAATCGGCGAGCTTGGACAATTTGCAAAGCAATATGCGGATTCCTTAAATCAGACCACAGGATATATAGTTGCTATAACAGACAAGGATCAATTTATAGCGGTAGCAGGTCCTATAAAGAAGGATTTGCTGGGAAAGGGTATAAGCCGTGAACTGGAAGAGCTTATCAATGACAGAGAAAGCGTTATAGCGTCAAATGATGATAAGAATTATATAAGAATCACCAATGATGAGGAAAGCGAATTTTCGTATCAGGTGATTAGTCCTATTATAAGTGAGGGTGATGCCATAGGATCAGTAATTATCCTGACAAAGGATGCAAAGATTAAATTTGGAGAGATGGAGATGAAGCTTGCCGGTACGGCAGCAGCATTTTTGGGAAGACAGATGGAACAGTAAACCAATTGAGTGGATAAATTCATGTCTAAGCGAAAGAAGGCAATTCTTTCGCTTTTTTATATATTGTGCTATAATCCGTTTATAATATATTCTACGAGAGAAATGGAGAGGAACATGGATAAGACCTATAGCTTTGATGAGTTTACGGATATTGTCAGAAGATTAAGGAGTAAGGAGGGTTGTCCCTGGGACAGGGAACAGACTCATGCGAGCTTAAGACAATGCCTGATAGAAGAATGTTATGAGGTTGTCGAGGCGATTAACAATGATGATAGTGCAAATCTATGTGAAGAGCTGGGAGATGTTTTGCTTCAAGTGGTTATGCATAGTGTAATAGCCGAAGAGGAGAAGGAATTCTCCATAGAAGATGTAATATCAGAGGTAAGCAGGAAGATGATACGGCGCCATCCCCATGTGTTCGGTGATGTCAAAGTAAAATCCTCTACTGAGGTATTAAAGAATTGGGATGAAATCAAGAAAAATGAAAAAGAGGAAGCTGACCCGAAGCAGGAGCTGCTTAACGTGCCAAAGGCCCTTCCTGCAAACATTCGGGCAGAAAAGATACAGAAAAAAGCTGCTAAAATGGGGTTGAATCTCGGAGACAGTAAAGATTCCTTAGAGGACGTTACAAAAAGTATCGAGAGACTTGGAAAGGCCATAGAAATAGGCGAAAAGTCCTTAATTTTTAATGAATTTGGTTCTATGCTTTTCCGGATGGTGAAATTATCGCTGATTTTACAGATAAATGCAGAAAATTCCTTGACAAATGCTACTAATAAGTTTATAAATAGACTTATAGATGTCCTTTCCTTAAGTGAGGGAAATGGCTATAATCTATGCGCTATCACTCCCGCAGAGAATGAAGCTTTGTGGCAGTGAAAAATAATAAATACTTTAGAGGAGGAGCGAATCCATGAACAAAGCAGAATTAGTTGCAGCGATTGCTGAGAAAACCGAATTTTCAAAAAAAGATTCAGAAAAGGCTTTAAAGGCTTTCATCGATGTAGTAACAGAAGAATTAAAAAAAGGTGGTAAGGTACAGTTAGTAGGTTTCGGAACATTCGAAGTTGTTGACAGACCCGCAAGAACCGGAAGGAATCCTTTAACTAACGAGCCAATGAAGATTGCTGCATCTAAGGCACCTAAGTTCAAAGCTGGCAAGGCTTTAAAGGACGTTATTAACGCATAGTTGACCAACTTATATTTAACGAAAGAGGCTGTTTTAAATTCCGAATCTCTAAGGGGGTGTAGGGTGTTTAAAGCAGCCTTTAATCATGAATAAATTATAATTTAGATTTGGATTGGAGAATATTATGAGACTTGACAAGTTTTTAAAGGTTTCAAGGCTGATTAAGAGAAGAACTGTAGCTAACGAAGCCTGTGATGCGGGCCGTGTAAAGGTAAATGATAAGACTGCGAAGGCATCTACTGATGTTAAAGTCGGTGATATCATAGAGATTGGATTTGGCAGTAAGTCAGTCAGAGTCGAGGTTATCGATGTACAGGAGACTGTAAAAAAAGATGAGGCAAAAGAACTGATTAAGTACTTATAACCGTCATGAAGTGAAAAGCATTCTCATATACTTAAAAAGGTAGCTGTTACCCTTTTTAGAGCAAGCTATCTTATACATTGTACAAAATTTTCAGAGAAAAAGATAATTATGGGGAGGCTTTTCTATGGATGAAAGACAACAGGTTTTAAAGGGACATAAATTGAATATCAATGCCAGAAAAACTGCACTGATTACCGGTGTCAACGATGTTCTGTCCTTCGATGCAGGAGAGGTATTATTGCAGACAGAGCAGGGTATATTAATGATTAGGGGCAGTGAACTGCATGTAAACCGTCTGACTCTTGAAAAGGGAGAGGTAGACATTGACGGAAGAATCGATAGTCTTACCTATTCTGATACCGCAAGTCACGGTAAGACCGGAGAGTCATTGTTTGGCAGGCTCTTTAAGTAGGTGGCCTATATGAATAGGGAGATAGCTATCGAGCTGCAGTTTTTCTTAATCTCCGTATTATGGGGAGCTATTATTCTTTTTGCTTATGACCAGCTAAGAATTTTAAGAAGAGTAATTCGACACAACAATTTCTTTGTTACAGTCCAGGATATAAGTTTCTGGATTTTTGCAAGTGTATTTATATTTGCTATGCTTTATGTTAAGAATAGCGGAACAATCCGTGGCTTTTCTGTTATGGGTATGGTAATCGGAATGATTACCTATCATTATTTATTAAGTGACAGGATAGTGACGCTTATAAGCCGTGGAATACTATTGCTGATGCGCCCTGTTTCTCTTGCGATAAGGTATATTCGAAAGGCTATCGGATTTATCATTAACAGACTTAGTAAATTGATAAATAGGATATATAGACAATTGAAATTAAAAGCTAAATCAGTTAAAATGTTCTTGAAGTCAAGGAAAAAATCAATATCAAAAGAAGACATAAAGAATATATAATGAGGGGTGGAGAAATGATACGAAGAAAAGGGACAGGCACCGGAATTATTGTATTTGTTGTATTATGTTTTTTTGGTATTGTTGCTTTCGGTAAGATAAAGCTTGAGGATAGAAAAAAAGACCTTGAGGCTAAGATTAAAACCTTAGAACTCCAGACAAAAGAGGAACAGGAAAGAGCTATAGATATAAAGAATTTGGAGGCCTACGTACAGACGAGAAAGTATATTGAACAGATTGCAAGGGAGAAATTGGGCTTGGTTTATGATTATGAAATCATTTTTAAAGAGAATGATGAAGAATAATGGATTTTACCATTGACAATTGATAATAAAGCAGATATAATAATTTTCGTGGCTTTGGCGAAGTAGCTCAGTTGGCAAGAGCATGCGGTTCATACCCGCAGTGTCGGCGGTTCAAATCCGTCCTTCGCTATTTTTTTATATCAATAATTATTATCAGCAGGTTTAGAACTGAATAAGCAGCACCGATATTTCTATATTCCGTGTATATACACTGATTAGACTATCGGTGCTTTTTTGCTGACCGAGAAAGTCCTTCCAACACAATAAAAGATGCTTCTCAAGGATATATTATTATGCTACTCATAATGTCTTTTGAATTGTGAGTTATTAGTATCTTAAAATAGATGAGGCTCCTACATTCGATAGTATCAGTCTTTTGATGGAATTCTTGTCAAAAAGTTTTTCAGTCGAGAGGATTGATTTTGACAAACATTTTATCTGGCAGTGCCTATAATAAAGCGGCATACCAGTAAACGTAAAGGAGCGAAGCAAAAATGAAGGACATGAGTAAAAGAACTATTTTAATTTATGTGATTGGATTTGTTATAGCCAGGGTGGTCTTCTTTGGTATAAATCCATTGGCTATAGGATATTTTACTGTAGCTTATTTGGATAAGATCAGTCCCGGCCTTCTTTTTATAACAATATTGGCAGGGATAGGGTCGGTTATGTCACCCACAATGGTATTAAAATATTTGCTTACTATGATTAGCTCGGTTGTATTATTGGAATCTCCTCTTATCAAGAAAAAAAATCTACCCATGAGAGTTTATTATTATATACCTGCAATAACCTTGGGGATATTTGCCATGATGGAGGCGGCGGCATACGAATGGAAGATAGATTTTATTGCGATGGCAGTACTGGAATCAATAATCGCATATGTATCGGCTATCATATTTCAATTGGGAACAGACTTCATTATAAAGAGGCCCAAAGGCACCAAAATGACCAATGAGGAAATGATCAGCCTAAGTATTTTGGTTGCCGTTATTATTAATGGAATACCTAATATCAACAGTATGTACATAGCTCCTATTGAAACTGTTGTTTATTTTATTATAATACTATTTGCATATAAATATGGTGCGGGACAGGGAGCCGTTACCGGAGCAGTGGCAGGGTTAGCATTAAGCCTTCGGGGGGCATCATTTCAAGGTATTGGGATGCTCACCATAATGGGTATAGTACCGGCATTGTTCAGAAGCATAGGAAGAATTCCTACTGCTGCGGTATTTTCATTAACCGCAGCGATTATGGGCTTGGTTTTTAAAGATCTGACAATATCTTTAAGGGAGATTAGTGCCTTAGGCTCGGCACTAATGTTATTTTTACTGTTACCTAAAAGCATAATATACAGGGTGGATTTTGATAAGGACGGGGTAGAGGCAAATGCGCTTTCTGCAGAAAATTTAAAAAAAGTTGCAAATACAAGAATGAATATATTTTCGGATTCTTTTTTAAAGCTGTCAAAGACTTTGGATTCAATAACGGAGAGACAGGCAAGGGTGAAGCAAAAAGAAAAGGATATGATTTTTGAGGATATCTCCGAAAGGCTTTGTAAGAACTGTAGGAACTGTAGCTTCTGCTGGGATACTCATATTAAGGAAGCCCATAAAGCTGCCTGTGATATGTTTGATGTGGCTGAAAAGAAAGGGTATATTGAAAGCAAAGATATTCCCGACTATTTTTTAGAGTATTGTATATGCTCCGATGAATTGATACTGGAGATAAACAGGGGATTTGAAATAGCAAAGTTAAATAATATCTGGAGTAACCGATTGGCTGAAAGCAGAGAGGTAATTGCAGGACAGCTTAAGGAGATTTCGTCTGTTATTCACTCACTGACCGGTGATATATACGGCGTGGCAAGGATAATGAGGAATGAAGAGGGTAAGGTGATACGAAGGTTAAGAACACATCATATAGATGTAAAGGATATTACGGTATTGGAAAGAGCAGACAAACGAAAGAAGCTGATTATAAATGCGGCAGTGGGAAGAAGACGCTGTATAACCACCAAGGAGGTGGCAGGATGGATATCAGAAGCATTGGGATTGAAATTTGTAGTATCAGAGGCTTCAAAATCAGTGTTATCCAGGAAGTATGAAGAGTATATATTTGTTGAGGACACTAAGTTTAAGGTGTTAACAGGGGTAGCCAGGGCAATGAAGGATAAAATATCGGGAGATAATTTTTCAATAATGAAACTGGAGGACGGGGAAGTGATAATTGCACTGTCTGACGGCATGGGTACCGGTAAGGAGGCTGCCGATGAAAGCGAAACCGTACTTGCCTTAATGGAGCAGCTTTTAGAAGCCGGATTTAAGACAGAAACGGCGGTAAGATTAATTAATTCTAATCTTGTTCTCAAGGCCGATAAGCAGACATTTTCTACGATAGATATGGGAACAATCAATCTATGTACAGGCATGTGTGAATTTGTTAAGCTTGGCGCGGCCTCTACATTTATAAAGCGGGATAATTGGGTAGAAACAATCAGCTCGACAACCCTTCCTATAGGTATGTTTAAAGCGGTGGATTATGATTCTGTTACAAAGAAGCTCTATGATGGCGACAAAATTATTATGGTAACTGACGGTGTATTAGACTGCTTAAAAGAGGAAGATAAGGAGGCTTATATGGAGAAGGCCATTATGGATATTACAAGCAATAATTCTCAGGAAATTGCCAACAGAATTCTGGATTTAGCGCTTTCGCAGAGAAACTATGTACCTGTGGATGATATGACTGTTATAGTAGCCGGAGTGTGGATAAAATAAGGGCTGCGGGAAAATGGCATTGAAATTTCATATAGAAAGGATTAGAATACAAGTGATACCATGAACCAAGAAGCTGCTTTAGATAAGGAAAATCATGATAAATAAAGTATCCAGGTATATAAAGACACATAAATTAATAGAAGATGGTGACAGAGTCCTGATTGGCGTATCAGGAGGGGCGGATTCTGTCTGCCTTTTGCATATACTTACCACTCTGTATAGGGATGCAGACGTAGGTATTTTTGTGGTACATGTACATCACGGAATCAGGGATGAGGAGGCAAATGAGGATGAAGCCTTTGTAAAAGATTTATGTGGCAGACTTGGTGTGGAATACAGTGCATACCATTTTGATGTGAAGGACATTGCAGATAAAGAAGGGCTTTCTGAGGAGGAAGCAGGCAGGAAGGTTCGTTATGAGGCTTTTGTAGATGCCTCTATCAGAAACAGGTGTAATAAGGTTGCAATTGCACATAATAAAAATGATAATGCAGAGACAATTCTTTTTAATTTATTTAGGGGAAGCGGTATTAAGGGATTAACCGGTATGGATTCCATCCATACAATGAATACCGATACCGGAAGTATTACAGTTATACGTCCGTTTATGCAGGTAACCCGGGAGGAGATTGAGGCTTATTTATCAGAAATAAAGCTACAGTATCAAGATGATTCAACTAATTTCGGTAATGCATATAGTAGGAATAAAATCAGAAATGTAGTTCTTTCATATGTAAAGGAGCAGATCAATACCAATGTTATCGAGCATATAAATAACGCTGCGAAGCATTTGGCAGAGGTTAATAATTTTATTGAGGAGTGTATCGGAAAGCGGTACGCAATTATTGTAAGGGAAGAACAGGGTTCTTATGAATATTTGGTTTGCGATATGGATAGGGAGGATATAGTAATTCAGAAGGGCATTGTCAGAAGAATTCTCGGCAATCTTGCCGGTAAGTTAAAGGATATTGAGGCAAATCATGTGGATGCTGTATTAGCCCTTGGAAGGAAGCAGGTAGGCAAAAGAATAAATCTTCCATATGGAATAGTGGCTGTTAAGAAATATGATATAGTAAGGATATATATAGGTAAAGATAATATTAATGTGAATCATAAACCTATTGGGGAGAAGGACATAATAATTCCCGGAAGAACCCATATGGAGGAAAGCGGTATTTATATTGATTCAGAAATTCTTAATTATAAAAATAACGAATCATTTCCTAAAAACAGTTGTATGAAATGGTTTGATTATGATAAAATAGAAAATACTCTTAAGCTAAGGACCAGAAGGCCCGGAGATTTTATTCAGATAGATAGTCATGGTGGGAGGAAAAAGCTCAAGGACTATTTCATTGATTTAAAAATACCGGTTGAAGAACGAGACAGACTGCTTCTGGTAGCCGACGGTAAGCATATCGTATGGATATTGGGTTATGGTAACCGAATTAGTGAAAAATATAAAATCAGAGATACAACTAAGAAAATACTATCTATGATATTAATAAACGCAAAGGAGAAATAAGATGACAGATAAAATTAAAATCATGATATCTGAAGAGCAGATAAATGATAGGATTAATGAGCTGGCTATGCTAATCAGTAAGGATTATGAAGGAAAGAGCGTACATCTTGTCTGTATTCTTAAGGGCAGTGTGTTTTTTAGCTGTGACCTGGCCAAAAGGATTACCTTGCCTGTGACTATGGATTTCATGTCAGTCTCCAGCTATGGGGATGAGAAGGTTAGCTCAGGAAGGGTAAGGATTGTTAAGGATTTGGATGAATCGATTCAGGATAAGGATGTGCTTATTATAGAGGATATTATTGATTCAGGGAGAACTCTTGCGTATTTAAAGGAACTGTTAGGTAGCAGATCGCCCAGAAGCCTGAATATCTGTACATTGCTCGACAAACCGGAGCGTAGGGTTACGGATGTGGATGTAAAATATGTCGGTTTTGAAATCCCCGATGAGTTTGTTGTTGGTTATGGCTTGGATTATCAACAGAAATATAGAAATCTGCCTTTTGTAGGCATGATAGAATAAAATATAAAAATTTACTAATAAGGAGGTTGTTTGGTGAGGAAACAAATGAAGGGTTACGGTTTTTACCTGATTATTCTAGCTATCATTTTTTTAACGGTATTCCTATCAGATAGTATTGATATAGATAAGCAGAATGCATATAACTATACCCGTTTTGTCCAGGATATTAAAGCAGGTAGGGTAGGTTATGTTGATATACATCCTAATCAAGAAGTATATACAGGTGAAGTTAGAGTAAGATTTATTGATCAGGAGCAAAGACAAAGCTTTCATGTATCAGACATAAGAGAAATAGAGGCGATGTTAAATGAAGAAGGGGTGCAATATACGACCCATAAAATTTCAAAGCCAAATTGGTTTTTATCGTCGGTTCTGCCTTATATTCTGATATTTATTGTTGTAATAGCATTATTCTCCTTCTTATCAAACCAGGCATCGGTAGGCGGAGGAAACAGCAAGGTAATGAATTTCGGAAAAAGTCGAGCGAAGATGATAACTGAGGACAATAAGAAGATGACCTTTAAGAATGTTGCCGGGCTTGATGAGGAAAAGGATGAGCTTAGGGAAATTGTTGATTTCTTAAAATCTCCAAAAAAATATATTCAAGTAGGAGCCAGAATACCAAAGGGGGTTCTGCTTGTGGGACCTCCGGGAACGGGTAAGACGCTGCTTGCTAAGGCAGTAGCCGGTGAAGCAGGTGTACCGTTCTTCTCAATATCGGGCTCCGATTTTGTGGAGATGTTTGTCGGTGTAGGTGCATCCAGGGTAAGAGACTTATTCGAGGATGCGAAGAAAAATTCCCCATGTATCGTATTTATTGATGAGATAGATGCCGTTGCAAGACGCAGAGGGACAGGAATGGGCGGAGGACATGATGAAAGAGAACAGACCCTTAACCAGCTTCTTGTGGAAATGGACGGTTTTGGTGTTAATGAAGGAATAATCGTCATGGCAGCCACTAACAGAGTTGATATATTAGACCCTGCAATACTAAGACCCGGACGATTTGACAGAAGGGTATCCGTGGGACGTCCCGATGTCAAGGGCAGGGAAGAGATTCTTCAGGTACATTCGAAAGGAAAGCCCTTAGGGGAAGATGTGGACCTAAAGCAGATTGCCCAGACTACTGCAGGATTCACAGGCGCGGATCTTGAGAACCTTATGAATGAGGCAGCCATCGGTGCGGCAAGGGAGAATAGAAGCTTTATTATTAGCGAGGATATTAAAAGAGCATTTATAAAGGTTGGAATCGGTACCGAAAAGAAGAGTAAAGTGATTAGTGACAAGGAAAAGCGTATTACCGCATATCATGAAGCCGGTCATGCCATATTATTCCATGTGCTACCCGATGTAGGACCTGTATATACGGTTTCAATCATTCCTACAGGAGGTGGAGCAGCCGGTTTTACTATGCCGCTTCCTGAAAAGGACGAAATGTTCCACACTAAGGGAAGGATGCGTCAGGAAATCATTGTAGGACTTGGAGGAAGAGCAGCAGAGGAGCTTGTTCTTGAGGATATAACCACAGGAGCATCTCAGGATATCAAAGTAGCTACTAAGATAGCCAGGTCTATGGTAACCCGTTATGGCTTTTCTGATGAAGTAGGTATGGTTAATTATGAACAGGATGAGGATGAGGTATTCATCGGCAGAGACTGGGGTCATACCAGAAGCTACAGCGATAACGTGGCAAACAAGATTGATGAAGAAGTGAGAAATATTATAGACGAATGCTATTCTGAAGCAAAAAGAATTTTATCAGAGCATAGAGATAAACTCGATGCCTGTGTAGAATTGTTATTAGAGAAAGAACGCATAACAAGAGAGGAATTCGAAGCATTATTTGATTCTCCAAGTGAGGAATCTTTGTAGAAAATGACGAAAAATTGCTTTTAGAATTGTAAAGTTTGTGCACACTTATATTAGTTTATATGCTATACTAAGTTTGTAAACCCCAATACATTATATAGTTTTTTGCTACACCCCCATAAGTAACAAAAAATACCTTCTCCAAAAAAGGACAGTGATGACTGTCCTTTTTGTTTTATATAAAATTAAAACGAAGAATTTCTCTGTAATAATGCGGTAATGTACTTTTTGGTATATAGATAAGCCAAAGATAATATGAAAACATATGAGCATATTAGATTATTAGTAAAGGTTCCTGTGACCGGTTACCATAATCAGGATAAGGAAAGGAACATATATGCTAATACGATACAATTATTTTTTACAATATTTATTTCTGTTTTTTATCGGAGGCTTTACCTATGGAGCCATCGAGATACTGTCCAGAGGGTATTCTCATATATCTATGATGATTGCCGGAGGAATCTGCTTTATACTTATCGGATTGATAAATAAGCTGTCGGACATAGGATTTATCGGTAAAATGGCTATATCCGTGGTAATAATCACAGTAGTGGAGTTCGTAACCGGAATCATCGTAAATGTATGGCTGAATCTTAACGTATGGGATTATTCAGACCTGCCACTAAATTTGATGGGTCAGATATGTATATATTATTCCTTGATCTGGTTCATACTATCTGCCCTGGCATTAAAGTTGGACAAATACCTTCGAGCCTATCTTAGACTACCCTAAAATCAAAAATTAGTTTATAATGTACACCATAGGAGAGTTACTTCTTATTGTATATGAAAACACGGACTCCACAAAAGGATGATAATATGAAAATTTTATTGGTATCTGTAGATGCTAAATATATTCATACTAATCTTGCTGTCCATAGCCTAAAGGCTTATTGCGGCAGGTACAAGGATTATATTGATATTGCCCAGTATTCCATTAACCATTCCGAAGAGGAGATATTAAGGGGAATATATATTCACAGAGCAGATGTGGTCGCTTTTTCCTGCTATATCTGGAATATAAGTATGATTCTTAATATTATTAAGAATTTAAGGAAGGTACAGCCGCAGGTAAAAATCTGGGTTGGTGGGCCTGAGGTGTCCTATTATCCCAAGGATTACCTGTTAATATATAATGAGCTTGATGGTATAGTAATCGGTGAAGGCGAACAGACCTTTTATGAATTAGTCAGGTATTATCTGGAGGACGCACAGACGCTGGATAATATTAACGGTATTGCCTTCAGGGACAGTGCCAGGCTGCAATGCTCAGACAATATAACCAAGGATGAGATTAGTATTACACCCCCAAGAAAACATATGTCTCTTGATGAGCTTCCCTTTGCCTATGAGAATATGGAAGAGCATAAAAATAAGATTATATATTATGAAAGCAGCAGAGGATGTCCTTATTCCTGTAGCTATTGTCTGTCATCAGCTCATAGGGGTGTAAGGTATCGAAATGTTCAGCTTGTAAAAGACGAGCTGAAAATCTTTCTTGATAATAAGGTGCCGCAGGTTAAATTCGTGGATAGGACCTTTAATTGTAATAAAGAGCATGCCTTGGAAATTCTTCGGTTTATAAAGGAACACGATAACGGTATTACGAATTTTCATTTCGAAATAACAGCAGACATATTAAGTGAAGAGGAGCTGGAGCTTTTAGAAAGCCTCAGACCGGGTCTTATTCAGCTGGAAATCGGAGTTCAGACCACTAATCCTGATACGATGAAGGCAATAAACAGAAGGGTAGACTTTAATAAGCTTTCTGATAATGTCAGACGTATATATAAGGCTAACAATATCCATCAGCATCTGGACCTTATAGCCGGTTTGCCACTAGAGGATTTCGCATCATTTGAAAAATCCTTTAATGATGTATACAGTCTCAGACCTAATCAGCTTCAACTGGGATTTTTAAAGGTGCTTAAAGGGTCAATAATTGAAGATCAATGTAAGGAATATGGCATTGTGTACAGAGATAAGCCGCCGTATGAGGTTTTATACACACGGGATCTAACCTATGACGATATCATAGAGCTTAAAGGAATTTGTGATATGGTTGAGGTTTATTATAACAGTGGTCAGTTTACCCACTCTGGGGAATATCTGATACATTTTTTTGATTCTCCGATGAAATTTTATTCCTCTCTATATCATTATTATGAGAAGCGCGGATATTACACCCTGGCACATTCAAGGCTAAGACGATATGAGATTTTATTGGAGTTTTACGAGAATACTATTGAGAATCAGTCTGCAGATAATAAAACAGAGAATATGGCTTTATTTAAGGAGATTCTGATTTATGATCTATGCTTAAGAGAGGCTCTTAGGAACAGACCTGATTATTCGGGAGATTCGATTCCTTATAAAGTCTATAGAGAAATATGTGATAGAGAAAAGGTAAGCAGAGCCAGGATTCATCTTGAGAAATTCTCATATGACATAATTGAATCTGCAAAAGAAGGTAAACCGATACAGAGAGAAAGCATTATATTATTTGATTATGATAACAGGGATCCAATAACTTATTCAGCCGAAGTAAGGATTCTGACGGAATAACATACTAATGAATTGGGGTGATGATGGGCTTGGATAAAGAAAAAATAAAGAACATAATATTAGCTCTTAACAGAGTATACGGTACCGAAAAGAGATGCTTTCTAAACTATGAAACACCCTGGCAGCTATTGATAGCAACCATACTCAGTGCTCAATGTACCGATGATAGGGTCAATCAGGTTACGGATAAGCTCTTTAAAAAATACCTTAGTTTAGAGGACTTTGCCTATGCAGATATTAGGGAGCTTGAGAAGGATATACATTCGACCGGGTTTTATAGAAACAAAGCAAAGAATATAATTGCTTGTGCACATAGACTTATTACAGAATATAATGGTAAAGTTCCACGGGATATTGAGGATTTGGTAAGTCTGGCCGGAGTTGGAAGAAAGACTGCCAATGTAATACGGGGCAATATCTATAATGAGCCAAGTATAGTAGTTGACACCCATGTTAAAAGGGTATCCAAACGTCTCGGACTTACTCAGGAAGAGGATCCTGTAAAAATTGAATTTGATTTGATGAAGAAGCTCCCAAAGGAGCAGTGGATTGCATATAATTTGCAGATAATAACTCATGGAAGAAGTATATGTACTGCAAGAAGCCCTAAATGTGAACAATGTTTTTTAAGAGAATATTGTACATATGGAACAGAGATATATAAGCCAAAAAAATAACTTAAATTACCCTTGATTGAAGGTATAAAATATCTTAAAATATAAAACATAGCTGCCGGCACAGTCAAATGTTTACAGGGCATAATTAGGCTTTATCTTGAATTTAAAATATCCTGTAGCTTGATTAACAGTTTTTCTTTATCCCGAATATCGGTAGAGGATATCTTGTCCATAAGCTGATTAAATTTATTTAATAGCCCCTGTTCCATATAGATTTTTCCCAGCAGCTCATAGGTTTTGTGAACATCTGTCTGACACTCTAATGCGGTCTCCAACACAGAGAGAGCTTCCTTATGATAGCCTGTCAAATACAGACGTTCACCCCATTTATGAAGAGTAGTTGTAAGCAGAATGTAATTATTATCATATTCGGACAATTTTTTTATATTTGAAACACCATATTTTAACTTTAACTCAGTATTAGAAAAGCCGCTTAAATTGAGAATTTTTTTATCGGATTGTGAGAGAATAGTATCACGGTATGAATTAACTGACGGATCGGGATTATTATCCAGGGGAAGCCTGTCAAAAGGAATGGTTATATAATCCATATCGGATATATCGGTTTTTCGGGTATGATTTGCCTGATACTCTCTGTTCCAGAATTCATCCATGGCTTTTCTTGAATATTTATCGTTCTTTCGGATTTCATAATTCAACCAAAGGACAAATATAATAACAAGACTCAACGAAACAATATGAACCACAGGGTTTACACGACCTTTCCATATAAAAAACAATAATGTTATATGTAGTACTATATTATAAAAAAGAAGGTGAAAGCATGATTAATTGGCATAGCAGGAAGACGAGAAAAATAATATCTACCGTTATTATTATAATTCTTATTCTTTCAATGACATTGCCTGTAATACTCAGTATGTTTAAATAATATACATAATTCGATTAGAATTGTCAATGAAGCAAGATTTTCTTGATTCTTCCCGCATTTATGATACAATAGGAAGAAATCCTTCAGCAGGTATAATAATTATATATTATAAATCATAAAACACCAAAGAAAATAATTAAGGAGACGTATGAGAATTATTTTATGTTATCTTAAAATCAGAAAGGGAGGATGAACATGAAAAGGCGCATGACTTATTACTATACAGTAATAGTCTTATCCATTTCCTTTGTACTGTTTGGGAAAGCCTTTTATGCATATGCAGCTGAGAATAAAACGATAACAAAGGGTGTTTTTATTGATGAAGTTGACGTAAGCGGTATGACAACTGAAGAGGCTGAAGAGGCGGTTGATGAGTTTGTTAATGAATTAAGAAAAAAGGAACTTATAATCAGGGTTGATGAAAACAGCGTAACTACAACCTTGGGTGATTTGGGATATTCCTATAAGCTGAATAATGTAATTGAACAGGCACTTGAGCTTGGGACAACCGGGAATCTGATAAAGAGATATAAGGATCTTAAGGATGTCGCTTATGAAGGGATAACTTATCCTTTGGAGTTTTATTTGGACGAGTACAGTGTCAGGGAGTTGGTATCCACTAAGGTATCTGAGTTTAATAAGGAACCTGTAAATGCCACTGTATCCATAAATAAAGGCAAGTTGGTCTACACAGACCATATTCTTGGAAAAAAGGTGGATGTTGAAGCCACAGTATTAAATATAGTGGACATAATAACAAATTCGTGGGATAGGGATAATATTGTACTCGATGCTTATATGGAGGATGTTGTTCCTATTTACACCAGAGATGTTGTTGAACTTTGCAATACGATTTTAGGAAGCTTTACCACCGAATATGCTGATTCTGCGGAAGGACGTGCGGCAAATCTGGCAAACGGTGCAAGGCTGATTAATAATACAGTGCTTTATCCCGGAGAGATATTTTCCGGTTATGAGCATTTGGCGCCCTTTACGGCAAAGAACGGTTATTTCGTGGCCGGGGCATATTCAAAAGGAAAGGTTATAGACAGTGTCGGAGGAGGGGCCTGTCAGGTCACAACCACATTATATAATGCAGCCTTAGAGGCTGAATTAGAAATTGTACAAAGACACGAGCATTCAATGACCATAAGCTATGTGAATTTATCAAGAGACGCAGCTATTGCCGGAACTTACAAGGATTTAAAATTTAAGAATAATACAGATGTTCCGATATTAATACAGGCATATACAAAGGGACGTAAAATCACATTTAATATCTGGGGACATGAAACCAGGGATACTGAAAACAGAAGAATTGAATATGTGACCAGAATATTATCCGAGACAGCACCACCACCGGATGTGGTAGAGGAGGATCCTACAAAGCCGGTAACCTATAAGAAGGTAACCCAGTCTGCTCATACAGGCTATAAAACGGAGCTATACAAAGTTGTATATGAAAATGACATAGAAGTTAGCAGAACTCTTGTTAATAAAAGCTATTATGCTCCTGCTCCTCGATATATAACTGTCGGAACCAAGAAGGTTGATGAGACTCCTGAGCCTGAGGGTGCCGATAATGCCGATGACGATGTTGATGAACAGGATAATAAATCAGATGCAACTCAGGATGATACTGATGTTTCTGATGAACAGTATGAGGATGATATCTATTGGGATCCCGAATGGGACGAGGAGGGTCCGGAAGATGAATAAGGTTACTATTATAGGAGGCAGCTTATGAAATTAGGTAAGATACCGGAGGCTGTTCTAAAAAGATCTGTGTTAAAGCAAATTAAACACAGAAGGCAAGAGGTACTGTTAGGACCTGCTATTGGGGAGGATTGTAGTGTATTAGCGATTAATGATGAAGAGGTTTTAGTTATGTCCACAGATCCCATTACGGGAACTGTTCAGGACATCGGAACACTTGGTGTTCATATTACTGCTAATGACATTGCTTCCAGTGGCGCTGAGGTAATAGGAATAATGCTTTCTGTATTATTGCCTGAGAATACATCCGAAGCCGAGCTGAAGAGTCTGATGTATGATATAGATAAGGTTTGTGAACAGCTACAAATAGAGGTTCTTGGAGGACATACAGAGGTAACTAAGACTGTAAACCAACCCATTATAACCGTGACCGGTATTGGAAAGATGAAGAAATCAGATTTGGTTAAAACATCGGGGGCCAGACCGGGACATGAAATAGTAATGACTAAATGGGCCGGACTGGAAGGAACCGCAATCCTCGCCAGGGCAAAGGAACAGGAACTGCTAATCAGATATCCCGCAAGTTTTATACGTGAGGCACAAGCATTGCTGGATTACATATCTGTTGTTCCTGAATCAAAAATAGCAATGAATGTTGGTGTGGCTTCAATGCATGATGTAACCGAAGGTGGAATCTTTGGGGCATTATGGGAAATAGGTGCGGCATCAAAGGTTGGACTCGAGGTTGATTTACAGAAAATACAGTTAAGACAGGAAACGGTGGAAATCTGTGAGTACTTCAACCTTAATCCTTATATGCTGATATCAAGCGGATGTATGTTGATAGTTACCGACAATGCCAATCTGCTGGTTGACAGACTTAATGAGGAAGGCATAGCAGCTGCTGTAATCGGACGTATTACACAGGGTAATGACAGAGTAATTATTAACGGTGATGAACGAAGGTATTTGGAGCCACCTAAGGCTGATGAGTTATATAAAGTAATGTAGTATATATAAAAAACAAACCGGCTTGTTTACAAGCAACTACAAGGTTGGAAAAGAGAGGGATCAGGGATGAGAGAAAAGATACTATTGGCAATTGATAAGAATAGTAAATTGTCTGTCGAGGATTTAGCGATTATGCTTGGGTCCAGTGAGGAAGAGGTAAGTACTGTTTTAAAGCAGTTGGAAGATGAGCATATTATATGTGGATATCCAACCTTGATAAACTGGGATAAGGTTAAATGTGAAAGAGTTACTGCATTGATTGAAGTTAAGGTTACTCCTCAAAGAGGCTTGGGATTCGATAAAATAGCAGAGAGAATCTATCAATTTGATGAGGTGCAATCGGTTTATCTAATGTCCGGAGGATTTGACTTAACTGTTATTATCGAAGGCAAGACAATGAGAGAGGTTGCTAATTTCGTAGCGGCAAAGCTGGCGCCTATGGAAGCGGTACAAAGCACAGCTACTCATTTTGTACTTAAAAAATATAAAGAGCACGGTCTGCCTCTGGTACAGGCTAAGCAGGACGAAAGGATGTTGATTAGCCCTTGAGAAATCCATTATCAAAAAATGTAGTTAATATAAAGCCATCAGGAATAAGAAAATTCTTTGATATTGTTACCGAAATGAAGGATGCCATATCACTCGGTGTTGGCGAGCCTGATTTTGATACGCCTTGGCATATAAGGGAGGAAGGCATATATTCATTGGAAAAAGGAAGAACCTTCTATACATCAAATTCGGGTCTTAAGGAATTGAGGATGGAGATATGTCATTATCTACATAGGAGATTCAATTTGCAATATGACTACGAGCACGAGACTGTTGTTACTGTAGGCGGAAGCGAAGCAATAGACTTAGCACTTCGTGCCATGGTTGACCCCGGTGATGAAGTGCTGATTCCTCAACCATGCTTTGTGTCTTATTATCCCTGTACTGTTCTTTCAGGTGGAGTGCCCGTAGTAATAGAGTTAAAAGAGGAAAATAATTTTAAACTTACAAGAAGCGAGCTTTTATCTTCAATAACTGATAAAACCAAGATATTAATTCTACCTTTCCCTAATAATCCTACGGGAGCGGTCATGGACTATGATGATTTAAAGGATATTGTCGATATAATTATAGAGAAGGATCTGTATGTAATTTCTGATGAAATATATTCGGAGCTTTCTTATGGAGAAAAGCATGTGTCGATAGCTTCTTTCCCCGGAATGAGGGAGCGTACAATTGTCATTAACGGATTTTCAAAATCCTATGCCATGACGGGCTGGAGACTTGGATATGCTGCCGGTCCGGCTCTTATAATAGAGCAGATGACAAAAATACATCAGTATGCTATAATGTGTGCTCCTACAACAAGTCAGTATGCTGCTATTGAGGCATTGAAAAACGGAGATTCCGATGTTGAGATGATGAAGGATGCATATGATAAGCGCAGAAGATATCTTGTGCATGCCTTTAATAATATTGGACTTAAATGCTTCGAGCCTTTTGGAGCGTTTTACGTATTTCCGTGTATCAAGAGCTTAAATATGACTTCAGAAGAATTTGCCACACAATTATTGCTGGAAGAGAAGGTGGCTGTTGTACCCGGAACCGCTTTTGGAGATTGCGGAGAGGGATATTTAAGAATTTCCTATGCATATTCAATAGATAATATTAAAATAGCAATGGAGAGAATCGAAAGATTTGTCAGTAAGCATTTACCAATGACGAACCGATAAAAGATACTCAGGAGGTACTAGAATGGCTACAATAAGTGTAGAGCATATTAACCCCTTTTTAATTGCATCCTCGAATATTTTAAAACAAATGTGTTTTATTGAACCGAAGGTTGAAAAGCCCTACATAAGGGAACCAATATTCTTGGATAATACTCTTCTAATTATTATAGGCTTTACAGGAAAAATGAAGGGGCAGGTCATGATATCATTTGAATATGATATTGCGCTTGACATTGCTTCAAAAATGATAATGATGCCTTTAGAAGAGTTGGACGATTTTGCAAAGAGTGCTATTAGTGAGCTTGGAAATATGATACTTGGCAATGCGGCCACCATATTTTCAACACAGGGTATCAATATAGACATAACACCGCCGACGATAGGAACCGGCACTATGTCATTCTCCTATACATATACGAAAAACATATGTATTCCCTTTGTATATGAAGATAATAAAAGGATAGATATTAATATAGCGGTTAAGGGTGATTAAAGCTTGAATATAATATTGTTAGAACCGGAGATTCCGGCAAATACAGGTAATATAGGCAGAACCTGTGTAGCTACAGGCACAAGACTACACTTAATTGAGCCGATGGGATTTCGTATTAATGAAAAGCAGATTAAGAGAGCCGGTCTTGACTACTGGAAGGATTTAGACGTAACCATATATGACAGTTATAATGATTTTTTAGCAGCAAACAATAATCCTAAGATTTATATGGCCACAACAAAAGCAGTCAAATCATATACTCAGATAAGATATGAACCGGACTGCTTTCTTATGTTTGGTAAAGAAAGTGCAGGAATTCCCGAAGAACTGCTGTTGGCTAATAAGGAAAACTGTATCCGTATTCCTATGGTAGGGGATATAAGGTCCCTGAATCTAGGTAATTCAGTGGCAATAATTCTGTATGAGGCCTTAAGGCAAAACGGCTTTCCGGGCATGAATACCATGGGTATGCTCCATAACCATAGTTGGAGTGATACTTAGATTTCTATTCGGATGTCTTTGTCAGCGAGAAGATAAATTCTGTTCCGACTCCCTCTGTACTAATAACATTGATATTCTCATTATGGGCTTGGATTATTTCCTTTGAAATGGTCAGACCAAGGCCCGTACCTTTCTTATCCCTTCCTCTGGATGCATCAGTCTTATAAAAGCGGTCCCATATTTTTTTAATTGACTCCTTGGGGATACCGATTCCGTAATCCTTAATTGATACAAATAACTTGTCTCCCTTTTCCTCAGTAGAAACCTTAATCTGTGAATTATTATGACTGAATTTTATTGCATTGTCTATCAGGTTATACAACACCTGCTGAATTTTTCCTATATCTGCATCAACAAAGGTTTCATCAGCTGAAAAGACCAGGTTAAGCGTTATTTTTTTAGCTCTGCAGGCACCCTCAAAGCTCTCTGCTGTCTTCTTTATAATTTGGTTTATATCAAAGGACACTATGTCAAGGAGAGTGCTTCGGGTATCGAATCTGTTAAGCTCCAGCAGCCCGGAAGTTAGCTTATTTAGTCGCTCAGTCTCATCGACAATTATACCTAAATATTTATCCTGCATATCTGTTGGAATTGTACCGTCCATGATTGCTTCGGCATAGCCCTTAATGGAGGTTAAGGGTGATCTGAAATCGTGGGAAATGTTTGCCACAAATTTCTTCTGATAATCGTCCAGCATACTGATTTCTTCGGCCATATAGGATATGGCGGCGCTGAGGTCTTTGAATTCATTAAGTCCCTTAGTATTTATCTTGTAATTATAGTTACCGGAGCTGTATTCCTTTGCTGCTTTCATTAAGTTTGTCAATGGCTTTGCTGTTATAAAGTATATATATAAAAATATCAAGAGCAGCAACGGAAAGAACAAAAGGAAGCATATATTTATTACATCAAGATAGATATTCGCTTTGTTTTGAATGTCCTTCATAGGAGAATGAAGGACTATATATCCCCGTAGCTGAAAGTTATAATCTATTCTATATACGACACTTAGCATAGGCTCGGGAAGCAAATCTTTTAGTATAGTATTTTCGGACATATTTCTATTTAGAAACTCAGGGTCTATGTCATTTATATTTACATCGGGAGGATTTGTCACATTTGAGGAATCGGCAACAATACTTCCATCCCTGTTTACAATCCAGACCCGAATATTCAAATAGGAGTCTATGGAAGCGAACTGGGATGCAAGATTATCTAATGTTATATCCTCTTCAAAAAAGTTGCCTCTATATGCGTTGGAGATCAATGAAGCTTCTTTATACAGAAGATTGAATTGATCCTTTTTAAGTCTGTTTTCCAACAGAGACATACCGTATGTATTTAAGAATACGAAGACAGCCACGACGGAAACGAGAAAGCATATGATTAGCCTTGACCATAGAGTCTTTTTCATGATGTGCACCTGCCCTCCTTAATAGTTTTATCTTCTCGAGTTTCGTACCTCGAATTTATAACCTATGCCCCATACGGTAGCAATACCCCAATCACTATGGTCTTTTATCTTTTCCCTTAGTCTTTTGATGTGCACATCGACCGTTCGGGTATCTCCATAGTATTCGTATCCCCATATATGGTCAAGTAGCTGTTCTCTTGTAAATACCTGATTAGGATTTGATGCCAGGAAATAAAGCAACTCCAGCTCCTTTGGAGGCATCTCTATATTCTTGCCATAATACTGTACAGAATAGTTGCTGATATTAATTAGTAAATCAGTGTACTTAACATATTCACCGGTTGGAGTCTCCTCTATATCCTCGTCTATTGTCGGATTAAATCTTCTAAGAACCGCACGAACTCTGGCAACCAGCTCTTTAGAATCGAAGGGCTTGATTATATAATCATCAGCACCAAGCTCTAAACCCAGGACTTTATCAAAAATTTCGCCCTTTGCAGATAACATAATAATAGGCACCTTTGAGATTCTTCTAAGCTCTCTGCACACCTCATATCCATCGATTCCCGGAAGCATAAGGTCCAGCAGAACGAGGTTTGGGTGGTATGTGCTAAATTCCTGTATTGCTGCTTCTCCATCATGAACTATTTTCGTATCAAAGCATTCCTTTGTAAGATAAAGGGCAATCAGTTCGGCTATATTTACATCATCATCTACAATAAGAATTTTCTGTTTTAACATACCAATCCTCCTAAACAAATAAATATCTAAACAACTTACTCTTTAAATTCTACGATAGTGGCACCGGTATTACCTTCATGATGACCGCCCACCCTATAACTCTTAACATATCTTGACTTCTTAAGGAAGTCATGCACCGCATTTCTCAGAGCGCCTGTTCCTCTTCCGTGGATTACTGTAACCTGGGGTAAATGGGCTATATATGCATCATCAAGATATTTATCCAGCTCGAATAAAGCCTCGTCCACTGTCTTTCCGATTAGGTTAATCTCAGGCCTGATGGATGAGGATTTGGATATTCTGATTTTACCGGTCTGTGTACGGCTCCTCTTAACTTCGACAGGCTTTTCGGTGTCTTCTATGGCCTCCAGGTCACTTATATTTACCTGTGAGCTTAGTGCTCCCATCTGAACCAATAAATCACCCTTTGCGTTTGGAAGAGTACTTACGGTTCCCCTCAAACCTAGGCTTGTTACAAACACGGAATCTCCGATTTTAAGGTTATCTGGAGACACTTTCTTAGCAGGCTTTGAATTTTCTTCGATAGGTAAATCGGAATTCTCGCTTAAACGGTCTCGTAGCTGTGCTCTTTCAGCTTCCATCTCCTTGATATTCCCGCCCTGCTGTAACCAACGGTTGTACTTTCGTATGCTTTCATCTGCGATTTCCTTAGCTTCCTGGATTATGGAATAAGCCTCTTCCTTTGCTTCCTTAAGAATCCGCATTCTGCTGGCTTCCAGATTCTCATTCTTTCTGTCAAGATTTTTCTTAAGTTTTTCAATTTCAGCCTTGTATTGCTGAATTTCGTTCTGTTCCTTCTCTATGGTTACTCGGCTGGCTTCCAAATCACTGATAAGGTCCTCAAAGGTCCTGTCCTGCTTCCCAATAAGCTTTCTGGCTTCCTCTATGATGTATTCAGGAAGGCCGAGCTTACTGGATATGGCAAAGGCATTGCTTTTTCCCGGAATTCCTATTAGCAGGCGATATGTTGGCCTTAGGGTTTCCACATCAAATTCACAGGAGGCATTTAACACACCCTCAGTAGACAGAGCATAAATCTTTAATTCACTGTAGTGGGTGGTTGCCATGGTTCTGATTCCCTTCTTATGAAGGTGAGTCAGAATTGCCATTGCAAGAGCCGCTCCTTCAGTGGGATCGGTTCCTGCTCCCAGTTCATCGAACAGAACAAGTGAATTCTCATTGGCCTTATGAAGAATAGATACTATATTCGTCATATGTGAGGAAAAGGTACTCAGGCTCTGTTCTATACTCTGCTCGTCCCCTATATCGGCATAGACTTCATCAAAGATGGCTAATTCTGAATTATCGAATGCAGGTATATGAAGACCGGCTTGCCCCATCAGAGTGAGGAGGCCTACGGTTTTTAAGGTTACAGTCTTGCCTCCCGTATTAGGACCTGTTATAATCAGCATATTGAAATCGCTTCCGATTCTGACATCAATCGGTACCACATGCTTAGGGTCGATTAAAGGATGTCTGGCCTTTTTAAGATTAATAATACCTTTATCGTTGAATTTCGGTTCAGTGCCCTTCATTTGCTTAGATAATTTTGCTCTGGCAAATATAAAGTCGAGCCCTGTTATGGTATTATAATCATATTCAAGCTGCTCAACGTGTTCCCCGGCCATCATGGAAAGCTCGGCAAGAATTTTTTCTATTTCCTCCTGCTCCTTGATGGCAAGCTCTCTAAGGTCGTTATTAAGACGTACAATGGCCATGGGCTCAATAAAAAGTGTAGAACCCGTTGAGGACTGATCGTGAATCATACCTTGGAAATGGTTTTTATATTCAGACTTAACAGGAAGACAATATCTTCCGTTACGCATAGTTATAATGTTCTCCTGAAGCACATTCTTAGATGAGTTTAATATAGAGGAGAGCTCGTTGTGAATCTTATCATTGGTTAAACGAATTGACCTTCTAATACTTTTTAAGGTAGAAGAAGCATCATCGGCTATCTCTTCCTCTGATATGATACAGCGTTTGATTTCATTATTTAAATTGGTAAGCGGCTCCAGCCCTGCAAAATATTCAGTCAGTGAATCCCCGGTTTCCTCATCGTCTTCCTTGCCTGTATAGCCCCCATATGCCTTAATTCGAAGGGTTGCATCAAGGTCAGAACTTATACGAAGGAGTTCGATAGCACTTAACGAAGATCCAACCCTAAGACGCATAATGGATGACCGAATATCATGGATGCCTGAGAAGGACAGACTTCCCTTACGAAGCAGACGGGAGAGTGCATCAGATGTCTCCTTTTGGAGACGAATAATTTCCGATAATTTATTATTAGGGAGTAAGCCTTCGCATAGTTCCCTGCCACGACTTGAGCCTGCCATTTCACATAGCCTGTTGATGATTTTATCATATTCAAGAGTACGTAATGCTTTTTCGTTCATAGTTTTAAGCCTTTCAGGTTATATATTCTTCTTCTATTTTACCTTAGTTTGTGTAAAATTAAAACACTAAAAAAAATACTGTAGACTCGAGAATGACTAATAGGCCTATGCGTGGAAGTTTACAAACTATTCATAATATGTTCACAACTAGGTGATAAAATAGGACTTATGTATCACCTTATTTATTTACATAAGAATAAATGATAATTCTTTTGGAAATCGTTCTATTCTCTATATGAGATTGCTTCAAATAAGGAGAACAATTTATGTCTGAAGTAAATAAGGATAATAAGAAATTTGAATTTATAAAAGAGCAGGTAGTACCCAAGAAGCGTAAGAAATTCAGGAAATGGTTTATACCCTTTATTATGACCATATTTATGGCAATAGTATTCGGGTTGGTTGCTGCGCTTACCTTCTGTATAGCAGAACCAAGTTTATTTAGGCTGCTCCATAAAGATGAACACAATCCCTTTACCTTACCAACCCCCACACCAGTTGGCTCAGGGAATGAGAATAATGATAGTATTGATGACGATTCTGAGGACAATTTTGATGATGATCCTTTACCTACTATCCATCCGGACGAACAGAAGCCTGACGTACAGGATACAAATGATTCAAACGGACAAATAGATGATCAGGTTGATTCCAATCCTGTAATAATTCCTACAAAGGATGCGGATATCGAGGATTATATTGCTATTTATAAAGATATTAAGAAGCTTTTCGAGGAGACAAGCAAGTCTATTTTAACCGTATCAAGTATAATTGACGGCAAGGATTGGTTTGGCAATCCAATTGAAAGAAGAATATATTCAACCGGTGTTGTAATCGAAAATGATGGCACCAACCTTATGCTGTTAGTCAGTCTGGATAGGGTTAAGGATGCCAGCAGTATAATGATTGAGATAAATGATACAACATTTGCTAATGCCGTTCTTCATGATTATGAAAGTGAGCTGAATATTGCAATTATTTCAGTGAGTCTTATTGATATTCCACCTAAGTTTTTACGTAATATTAATGTCGCAAATATAGGAGAATCATATACCCTTGCAGTCGGGAGTCCCATTATTGCAATGGGGAGTCCTAATGGATATCCCGAATCTATAGATATGGGTATTGTCACGAGCAAAGGCAGTGTGGTTAGTATAACCGATTATGAACTGGATTTATTTAATACCAATATGGTATTCAATGATGAAAGTGACGGAATACTTATAAATTATAATGGGGAAATCGTAGGACTCATAACCCGAACCTTAAAGAAGGAGCTTAATAAGGAGCTTAGTACGGTATTGGGTATAAGCAAGATAAAATCATATATTAACAGAATGATAAATAAAAAGCCCAGAATATACTGTGGTATAATTGCTGAGAACTTACCTCAAACAGTTATGTCCGGTTATAATGTTACGAGTGGAGTCTATGTGTATGAGGTAAAGAGAGATTCTCCGGCATTTAATTCAGGGCTAATGAGCGGTGATATTATTCTGAATGTAGAGGATAGAATAATATCAAATATGAGTAATTTCTATAATGCCATATCGGAGTATGAACCCGGTTCCCAAGTTACTTTAAATATTAAGAGGACAACCGGTACATCAGATAAGGAAATGGAGATAAAGGTTGTATTAGAAGAAAAAAAGCAATAAGAATTTATTGACGGTGGCTGTTTATACAGCCACTTTATTATATTATTTAATATAATAAAACATTTCACTTTATATATAATTTATGATAGGGTATAATATGAAGGCAATTAATGAATGCAAATTAGAAAGGTTTAGGTAAAAATGAGGTATATCCGGGATTTAAGAGAAGGAGACATAATTAAGAATGAAATTTATCTTTGTAAATCAAAGCAGGTTCTGACCGGAAAGAGCAGTAAGGATTATGTATCTTTGCTATTGCAGGATAAAACGGGAACAATCGATGCAAAAATATGGAATTTTAACAGCGAGATAGAGCAATATGAAGCAATGGATTTCGTACATATTGATGCGAAGGTTACCAGCTTTCAGGATGCACTTCAGTTAAATATTAGCAAGATATACAAAGCAAGAGAAGGGGAATATTATCCGGAGGATTTTTTCCCAAAGACCGACAAAGACATTGATGAGATGTATCAAAGGATAAAAAAATACATCGGAAGCATCAAGGATATAAATCTTAGATTTCTTGTAGAGGAATTCTTTATTAAGGATACGGAATTCATTAAGAAATTCAAGGAGCATTCCGCAGCAAAAAGCGTACACCATAGCTTTATGGGAGGCTTGCTTGAGCATACACTTAGCGTTGTTAATCTGTGCCATTACTATGCTGAAAATTATCCAATAATAAACGGAGATTTACTGATTTGTGCCGCCTTACTTCATGATATCGGAAAAATGGATGAGTTGTCTCCGTTTCCCAGAAATGACTATACTGACGAAGGACAGCTGTTGGGACATATATTTATAGGAGCTAATAAGGTTGCGGAAAAGATAAAAAACATGATTAATTTCCCGGAGAAACTTGCCGGGGAGCTTATACATTGTATACTGGCTCATCATGGAGAACTGGAATACGGTTCACCTAAGAAACCTGCTACAATCGAAGCCATGGCACTTCATTTTGCTGATAATACAGATGCCAAGCTTCAGACGATGACTGAACTCTTATGCTCATGTGATTCTAAGGTGGAGTGGATGGGTTATCAGCGGTTATTCGAGTCTAATATTATGAGAAGCACAAAGGGAATAGAATAAAGAATAAAATTCATTCATATAGAAGGCAGTTATGAATATGGTTAAGAAAAATGATCAGATAGTTATAGAAATTGAAGATATTGGAACGAACGGAGAGGGTATAGGCAAATATAAGGGGTATACCCTCTTTGTAAATAACACAATTATCGGTGATAAGGCTTTGGTTAAGGTAATGAAGGCAGGGAAAAGCTACGGATATGCCAGACTTGTAGAGATTATCCGACCTTCAGAGAATCGTGTTATACCAAGATGTCCGATTGCAGACAAATGTGGCGGATGCCAGATAATGCATATGGATTATTCAAAGCAGCTTGTGTATAAGGAGGACAAGGTTAGAAACTGCCTCGAAAGAATCGGAGGGTTTTCTAATATACCCATAGAAACTATCTGTGGGATGGACGAGCCATATTATTATCGTAATAAAAGCCAGTACCCTGTGGGACGTAATAAAGAGGGTAATGTTATTATCGGATTCTATGCAGGAAGAACTCACTCGATTATTGATACAGAACACTGCTATATTGGTGCTGAGATAAACACACCGATTATTAAATTTATGCGTTCATTTATAGAGGATTACAATATTGAGCCCTATAATGAGGAGCAGCATACAGGGCTTCTTCGCCATATCCTTATCAGAGTTGGATACACAACGGGAGAGGTGATGGTATGTCTTGTAATAAACGGCAAGGATATACCTCATAAGAAGGAGCTTATAGAAGGACTCATAAGCATTTCAGGTATGAAGAGCATATGTCTTAATATTAATACTTCAAAGACCAATGTTATTCTGGGTGATAGAATCGTAGCACTCTGGGGAGAGCCGTATATAACAGATTATATCGGTTCTATTAAATATCAAATATCACCGTTATCCTTCTTTCAGGTTAATCCGATTCAGACCGAAAAGCTATATAATATAGCCCTGGAATTCGCTGATCTTCATGGAAATGAGATTGTATGGGATTTATATTGCGGAATCGGGACCATATCTTTATTCTTGGCGCAGAAGGCCAAACAGGTTTATGGTGTCGAGATTATACCACAAGCCATCGAGGATGCGAAGACGAATGCCCAACTAAATGGGATTGAAAATGTAGAATTCTATGTTGGAGCAGCTGAGGAGATACTTCCTAAAAAGCACGCAGAAGAAAATATCCGGGCAGACGTAATCGTTGTGGATCCGCCAAGAAAGGGCTGTGATAAGAGCTTACTGGACACCATTTTATCCATAGAACCAAAACGAATAGTCTATGTCTCCTGTGATCCTGCTACTTTAGCAAGAGATTTAAAGTATCTATGCGAAAGCATGTATGAGATAAAGAGGGTCAAACCTGTGGATCAGTTCGGACATAGTGTGCATGTGGAGACGGTTTGCTTGCTCTCGCGTAAAGCCCCAGTTTAAGCGGGTTTCCGTGCTTATTTAGAAAATATATATCTGTGTTTTTAGTAGGAAAAAATGTATATAAAACTCCGATTTTCAAGAAGGGGTAAAATTTCGTAGCCACCTAAGACGTGCGCCGGAATAGTTTGAGCTTACAGACGTGTGCGAATAATATAAAATAATAGACGATTGTTCAAGGAAGGAAGTTAAGAATATGAAGAAAAAAATATATCAGATCGCAAGTAAATATGTTAATGCGGATAGAATAAAAATTATGATTTTATTTATTCCATTAATGACAATCATTATTAATGAGATAAGAGAACGAAGGTTTGTGTTAAAAGATTTTTACGATACATCGATTCTTATTTCTTTTTTGATTGTATTTATATGCGAGAGTATTGCTAATCTTATATTGGGAATAATAAGAAAAAATACAGAAGATGATGTAAAACTAGAGACAAATTATAAATTATTAGCCAATAAGTATGAAGTTGAAAAACGTAATATGATTACATTTAAAAATAAGCAGCAAGAGCTTGTATATATTCCTGTAGTTTCTTTAATTCAACGAAAAATAAAAGATGATTTTTTTGATATTGAGATTGAATTAGACAAAAATAGGACTGTATATAATTTGCCTAAACAGATTGCAGATAATTCTAGCAATATTTTTAATGCTCATTCCAATTCTGTAGTTTATAACAACAAAAATATTCGTCTTAATGATTTTGTTTGTGATAAAAAAATAAAACTAATATATGGATATACTACTTATTATGATTCGTTATTGACTAATCGTGCTATGGACTATCAATTCAATCAAGGAAGGTCTGTTAGAGAAATTTATGAACCAGGACCATTTTTGTCAAAACTGTCTGAATCGAAACTTTCTAATCACTTAGGGTTTAACGGCTTTGTAGAATTAGCTGATGGAAATATTGTTTTTGTAAAAAGGGGAAATGAGTTATCTGTGGCTAAAGGAATGTGGCAGCAAAGCGTTGGGGCCTCTCTAAAAACTAAATATTGCCTAAATGATAAATATGAATTGACAAAGGAGGGTATTTCGAAAGCAATATGTTTAGAAATTAGTTATGAATTGAAACTCGATTTGTCAGATGAAAAAGATAATTTTGAAAATACAATATTTGCTTTTTATCGTGATCTTGTAGAAGGGGGTAAACCACAGTTTCTTTTTTATTATAAAACAGAAAATTATAATAAAGAGCAGTTTATAGAAAATTTTGAAAGAGTGATGAGTTCAAAAGAGCAGAAAAGACAGAATCGAAAAAAACAAATAATTGATGGGAAAAAATTTGCTTTCTTTACAATAGATAAATTGAAGCAATGTGAATTTAGTGAAAATTATATGCTTACCCCAAATGGTGTGAAGTATAGAATGATGCCATCTTCTATTGCTTCAATAATTATGCTTATCAATAATATAGAAAAGTAACTAATTCTTTTGAGAAATTTACTGGTTTACGGGCTGTGCTTTGAGTAGTAAGTGTAGTTATTGTGCCGCTTATTCGGAAAATGTTATCGCATACAGAAAGGATAGATACTGCCAACTTACTACTCTGTAAATAAGGGGGATAATAATTCAAAACCGTGTGCGCGAATGTTAATGCGAACTAAAGTTTCAATGCACGTGGAGACGGTAGTATTGATAACAAGGGTGAACACTAAAGGCTAAATAAGGAGGATGAATTTATGACAGAATTAAAATACGATTATGCAAAAAAGTCAGATATTTCAGAATTGGTTAGATTACGAATTGCGTATATCAAAA
>JAAYTK010000096.1 GCA_012523775.1 Clostridiales bacterium
TACAAAGAAATATATAGATATGCTAATCTCCTTCAATATCATATTGGTGCAATTAACTGGGATGGAAAATATACCGCAGAATGGTTCAGTGAGTTGAAGGATGTTGTAGAAAAATATGAGTGGCTTATTGAGGAATATCAGAAACTGAATGAAGAAAGGCAGAAAAAATTTAGAAAACACTACATAGGTGCATTGTTTCAATATGCAAAGGTCAATATTAACCAATTTATGAAGAGAGCCTGGGACTATTATTTTAATAATGTTTATGCTCGCGTTGAGGTTAAAAGCTATTATATTGATGATACTCAGATGCAAAGAATTAATAAATCTGCTGAATATCTTAAGAACGCTCTTGAACTTTCTCCTGACAAAGTGAATAGAAACAATATCGACGATAACCCAAATTATTTCGAACTCAGATACCGTCTTTCACAAATTGAGCAGATTAAGGGTATCACGCTTTTGATGAGAGGAAAGCCAATCGAACAATGTCTAGAGTATTTTGAAAGCTCTGTTAAGTATGCAGATGATGTGCTAAATTCAGCAAAAGAATTAAGAAATACTGGTTTCAGGGGCTTCAAAGATCCTGAATATGTTAAGCCGATAAAAGCAATAAGCTTATTTTTCCTTCATGATTATAATGAATGTCACAAATGCTTTATTAATGCAAAACCCTATATGCTATATGAAGAAGCAAGAATTTTTGTGTTATGTAATCAAATTGATGAAGCTTTACGGGTTCTTGCTAAAATACCCGAAAATGACAAGTGTAGAAATAAAGCAAATAAATTTAGAGATAGTTTAGAGGGAAGATAATGAAGCATCAAACTATTGACTCAAAGATTGATTATGGTCTTGATATCCCAAGTTCACTTGAAAGTGGCATTTTAAGATTATTTGGGGTTGCGAGGATTGAGGATATAAATGACCAGGAAAAAGAACGGATTAGACGGGTTCTTGCAGGATTATTTAGCGATAATTCTGAAATAGATTATAGTGTTTCCTGCCGTGAGTATACCCTATATTACCTACCCCTAAACTTATATAAAATTTGGCGACCTTTGATGGATATTTTATATGCAGACAGGTTGCCAACAAAGTGTAAAATCCTTGAACTTGGTTCAGGGCCTGGCTCATCAACCTTTGGGCTTATTGAATTCTTCAAATATCTTGCGTATGATAATCATCTTACAGAATTTATACTTGAACTTACTTTGGTTGAAAGAGAGCATGAATTTATTGCAATATTTAATAAATTATATTTGGATTATGTCAAATCACTGCCTTCAAATCTGCATGTGGACATTAACATAAAGAATGAAGACGCATATAAGTTTGTACAAGAATGCTCTGGGGCCAAGTATGACCTCATTATAGAAAGCAATATGCTAAACCCCTTTGAAGGTAGAAGCGATGCTATTCTCGAGTCATTTGTAAGAAGTCTAAAAGCTATAATATCCCCTCATTCTTCGGTTATTATAATAGAACCTGCGAAGCAAAGTTTAGCTGTTTATCTAAAACAATTAAAAACAATTATGTTTCAACAGGGTATGCATTGTTATAGTCCGTGTTGCTGCCCAAATGATGAATGTGCACGGTTTGCTTCAGCGAGAATAGAGGTTAAAGAGATTGGGATATACTCAGCTCTAGTAGCTAATGGTTTTATTAATAAGGCACTAAAGAATCATTCATTTGAGTATGCAGTATTTAGAAATGATAAACTTTCGAAATATGATTATGAAGGAACGGGAGACGATCTTTCGAAGCTTGCAGCTAATGTAGGGGGGAAAATAAAGTTTAAGGCCTTTATCCTCACATTTGCAAATGAAACCGAAGACTCATTTTCATTAAAGATATGTGACGGTAGTTTGTGCGATAAAAGCGATGTGTGGCTTTATATTCCTAAGAGTATACTTATAGAAGATAGTATAAACTGCTTGACATCTGGGCGTGGTGGTCTTGTTGATGTGAAAAATGCTATAGTAGAGGGTCCCCAAAATATAAAATGCGTAATGTCGACTCAATTAAAGATATATAGGTGATTACATGATATTAAGTGTTAGTAGGAGAACAGATATACCGGCGCTTTATTCGGATTGGTTTATGAATCGAATAAGAGAGGGTTATGTAATGACAAGGAACCCTATGAATTATCATGCGGTAAGTAAAATCAGCCTGACTCCAGACGTTGTTGATTGCATTGTGTTCTGGTCAAAAAACCCCAAACCGCTTTTTAAGTTTCTTGATGAGATATCAAA